>CAXUBE010000054.1:9512-12230 GCA_964249215.1 uncultured Rhodopseudomonas sp.
GCCTATGATTGGTTCTCCCGTCGCGGGAGAGGACAAATTACTCCGCCGCGTCGGGCCGCACCAGCCGGTCCTCGAACGGCCGCCGATGGTCGGACGGCGGCGCGACGTCGGTCGCCGCCGCGGCGTCACCGGCCAGCGCCAGCCGCTCGCGGGCTTCCTGCGCCTCGCGCTGGCTGTTCCACATCCCGGCATAGAGCCCGGCCGCCGCCATCAACTGGCCATGCGTGCCGCGCTCGACGATGCAGCCCTGGTCGAGCACGATGATCTCGTCGGCGCCGACGATGGTGGACAGCCGGTGCGCGATCACCAGCGAGGTGCGGTTGCGCGATACTTTATCCAGCGCGTCCTGGATGTCCTGCTCGGTGTGGCTGTCGAGCGCGGACGTCGCCTCGTCGAGCACCAGGATAGGCGGCGCCTTCAGCACGGTGCGCGCGATCGCGACGCGCTGCTTCTCGCCGCCCGACAGCTTCAGGCCGCGTTCGCCGACCTCGGTCTCGTAGCCCTTCGGGGCGATCCGGATGAAGGCGTCGATCTGCGCGGTGCGCGCGGCATCCTCGACCTCGGCGTCGCTGGCGTCCCAGCGGCCGTAGCGGATGTTGTAGCGGATGGTGTCGTTGAACAGCACGGTGTCCTGCGGCACCATGCCGATCGCCGCGCGCAGGCTCGCCTGCGTGACGCCGCGGATGTCCTGCCCGTCGATCAGGATGCGCCCGCCGGAGACGTCGTACAGCCGGAACAGCAGCCGCGAGATCGTCGACTTGCCGGCACCGGAGGGCCCGACGATCGCGAGCGTCTTGCCGGGAGGCACCTCGAACGAGACGCCCTTGAGGATCGGCCGCTCCGGATCGTAGGAAAACCGCACGTCGTCGAACCGCACCGCGCCGGCGCTCACCACCAGCGGCAGCGCGCCCGGCAAATCCTCGACCTCGGGATGCTCCTTCAGCACGGCGAACATCTTCTCGATGTCGATAACCGCCTGCTTGATCTCGCGATACACCATCCCCATGAAATTCAGCGGCTGGTAGAGCTGGATCATCATGGCGTTGACCATGACGAAATCGCCGACGGTGTTGGTGCCGTCGCGCACGCCGAGCGCGCACATCAGCATCGTCGAGGTCAGTCCCATCGTGAAGATGATCGCCTGCCCGGTGTTGAGCACCGCCAGCGAGGTGTAGGTCTTGACGCTGGCGTTCTCGTAGCGCTGCATCGAGCGGTCGTAGCGGTCCGCCTCGCGCGCCTCGGCGCCGAAATATTTCACGGTCTCGTAGTTGAGCAGCGAATCGATCGCCTTGGTGTTGGCGTCGGTGTCCGAATCGTTCATCCGGCGGCGGATCTCGATCCGCCATTCGGTGGCCTTGTAGGTGTAGAGCATGTAGACCACGACGGTGAGCAGCGTCGCCACCACGTAGCGCCAGTCGAACCGCCACAGCAGCACCAGCGTCACCAGCGTCACCTCGACGATGGTCGGCGCCAGTTGCAGGATCACCATCCGCACGATGACCTCGATGCCGGAGCGGCCGCGCTCCAGCACGCGGGTCAGCCCGCCGGTCTTGCGCTCCAGATGGAAGCGCAGCGACAATTGATGCATGTGCACGAAGGCGAGATAAGCGAGCTTGCGCACCGCGTGCATCGCGACCTTGGCGAAGATGCCGTCGCGCCATTGCGTCAGGATCGCCATCAGCACGCGGATGGCGCCGTAGCCCAGCGTCAGCGCCAGCGGCGCCGCGATCAGCAGGTTGCTCCAGTGCAGCGATTGCAGCGGCAGGCCGCCCTCGCCGGTGAGCGCGTCGGTCGCCCATTTGAACGTGAATGGCACCGTCAGCGTCGCGAGCTTGGCGATCAGCAGCAGCACCATCGACCACATCACGCGCAGCTTCAGGTCGGCGCGGTCGCCGGGCCAGATATAAGGCCACAGATGCACCAGGGTGCCGAGCAGCGTGGCCTTGTAGGGAGCCGATGCCTCCGGCGCGTCGGAGGACGGCGCGGCGGCGGGCGATTGCGTTGCATTCATCAAAACGGGCCTGAACTTTGCCGGACGGTTCCGTGCGCGATCCGCGCGCCCGGCCTTTGCGCCTGTCATATAGGGATTTGCCGGCGCCGTGCACCCGCGCGGTCGGATTCTTTGCGCGCCACCGCCCGGTTGACGCGGGTGTTCCGAGCTTGACGCTCGCATCCTGCGGTGCCACATCGCGGGACCATGAGCACCATCAAAACCGTCTGCGTCTATTGCGGCTCCGGTCCCGGCACGAACCCGCGCTTCGTGGAGGCGGCCACGGCGTTCGGCAGGATCCTCGCCGAGAGCGGCGTGGCGCTGGTCTATGGCGGCGGCTCGATCGGACTGATGGGCGCGGTGGCGACCGCGACAATCGATCACGGCGGCTTCGTCACCGGCATCATCCCGAGCTTCCTGACCAAGAAGGAAAGCATGCTGGAGCGGGTGCAGGACCTGATCGTCACCGACGACATGCACGAGCGCAAGCGGCTGATGTTCGAGCGCTCCGACGCGTTCGTGGCGCTGCCCGGCGGCATCGGCACGCTGGAGGAACTGGTCGAGCAGATGACCTGGCAGCAGCTCGGGCGGCACCGCAAGCCGATCCTGATCGCCAATATCGAGGGCTTCTGGGAGCCGCTGCTGGCGCTGGTCTCGCACATGCGCGACACCGCCTTCATCCGCCCGACCTTGTCGGTGGAGGTGCTCAAGGCCGACCGGGTCGAGGA
>CAXUBE010000055.1:0-12229 GCA_964249215.1 uncultured Rhodopseudomonas sp.
CTTCTGATCGATCGTGAATTCGTTGCCCATTGCCAGCCTCACGCTGCCAGATTTTTGGGGGCGCGCTCTGCGAGCGCACGGCCGAACATCATGTCGTCGCGGATCGCATCGATCGATGCGCCGGAGCGGATCAATTCGAGATACCAGAGCCCGTCGGCGGTATCGCCGAACAGCACCGCGCCGACCAGTCTGCCGTCGGCGATCACCAGCTTCTTGTAGGCACCGAGTCCGGGATCGGAGAGCACGATCTGCCCGGTGCCGGCCGCGCCGATGAAATCGCCGGCCGAGAACAGATTGACGCCCGAGACTTTGAGATTCGTCGCCAGCACGCTGCCGTGATAGCCCGCCTCCTTGCCCGCAAGATGCGTCGCCAGCGTGCGGGCCTGCTCGTAGGCCGGCTCGACCAGCCCGTAACAACTGCCGCGATGCTCGGCGCATTCGCCGATCGCGTAGATATCGGCATTGCTGGTCCGCAGCACGTCATCGACCATGATGCCGCGTCCGATCTTGACGTCGGCGCTGCGCCCGAGATCGACGTTGGGGCGGATGCCGGCCGCGACGACGACGAGATCGGCGTCGAGCCGGCTGCCGTCCGCGAAGGTGACGCCTTCGACACGGCCGTCGCCGACGATGCCCGCGGTGTCGGCGCACAGATGCACGCCGATGCCCTTGGCCTCGACCGCGAGCTTGAGCATCGCGGAGGCGCGCGGATCGAGCTGACGCTCCATCAGCCGGTCCATCAAATGCACGACGGCGACCTGCGCGCCCGCCAGCGCGAGGCCGTAGGCGGCCTCCAGTCCGAGCAGCCCGCCGCCGATCACCACGGCCTTCTTGTTGCCGGCCGCGGCTTTCTCGATCGCCGCGACATCGCCGAGGTCGCGGAATGTCAGCACGCCCGGCAGGTCCATGCCCGGAACATTGAGCCGGATCGGACGCGAGCCGGTGGCGAGCACCAGCTTCGAATACGGCAACGTCGCGCCGGTCGCGAGCTTCACCCGTCGGATATCGGTATCGATCGCGGTCGCGATTTGTCCGTAGAGCAATGTAACGCCGCGGTCGCGCCACCATTGCGCCGGGCGCAACTCGATATCGGCCCGCGAGACCTCCTTGGCCAGCACCGACGACAGCAGCACGCGGTTATAGGCGAGGTGCGGCTCTTCGCCGATCACCGCGATCGCAAAGCGTCCCAACGCGTGCTTGGCGAGTTCCTCGACCAGACGCACCGCGGCCATGCCGTTGCCGATGATGACGAGAGACTCGCTCATCAGGCGGCTCGTCGCGTTTCGGTCGAGGAACACAGCGTCGCTATCATGCCGGGGCGCTCTGTCCGTAAGCTTCCGAGATCATGTATTGCGAAACCAGGGTGTAGGCCGTGGTCCAGGCGCCTGCCAGTTCCGGCGTCCAGCCCTCGCCGAGCCCCTGCTCGAGAGTCCACAGCAGCGCCGCGCCGACCGGCCTGTAGTGCGCGGCCGCGACGCCGTAGCCGACATGAATCTTGGCGAGCTTGCTGGCGGCGGGAAGGATCGCGGGGAGGTCGGTCAATCCCCCGACGACAACGGCCAGCGTGCCCATCAGCTTCTTGCCTTGCTCCTTGATATCACCGCGAAACATCGGCTTCACCTCGGGCGCGATCTCGAACAGGCGGCCGTAGAACAATGCGGCGGCCTGTTGCGAAATCGGCGCGACCTTGGAGAAGCTGTTCTGCACCAGCGCGATCTCTTCGGGTGTCACGGGCGGGCCTCCCTGAACGTCATGAAACAAAGTCCTTACGATCCACAGACGGCGCGCCGTCATCACGCGGTCGTCGCCAGGCGAAACGGCAAGCAGGCCTCTGAATTCACCGGTCGCTCCGCGGGACAATGGCGGCGCGGATTTTAGCGGGCTTGCGTTCGTAAGATTGCTCGATTGATCGCGCTACGCCGCTTCGACAAAACGATGACGCTCGTACAGGAATTCGAGTACCCGCTTGCGGCACTTCAAGTAGACCGGGTCGGTGGCAAGCTCGAGCCGCTTGCGCGGTCGCGGCAGCGGCACGTCGAGCACCTCGCCGATCGTGGCACTCGGGCCGTTGGTCATCATCACGATGCGATCCGACAGCAGCACGGCCTCGTCGACGTCGTGGGTGATCATCACGATGGTGTTGCCGAGCTTCTGGTGCAGCGCCATCACCGAGTCCTGCAGATGCGCGCGGGTCAGCGCGTCGAGCGCGCCGAACGGCTCGTCGAGCAGCAGCACCTTCGGCTCCATCGCCAATGCGCGCGCGATGCCGACGCGCTGCTTCATGCCGCCGGAGATTTCCGACGGCCGCTTGTCCTTGGCGTGCGTCATCTGCACCAGATTGAGGTTGTGCATGATCCAGGCGTCGCGTTCGGCCCTGGACTTGGATTTCGCGAACACCTTGTCGACGCCGAGCTGCACGTTCTGATAGACGGTCAGCCACGGCAGCAGGCTGTGGTTCTGGAATACCACGGCGCGGTCAGGACCCGGCGAATTGACCTCGCGGTCCTCCAGCAGCACGACGCCCATCGTCGTTTTGGTCAAGCCGGCGATGATGTTGAGCATCGTCGATTTGCCGCAGCCGGAATGGCCGATGATCGAGACGTATTCGCCTTTGCGCAGCGTGAGGTTGACGTCCTTGAGGACTTCGGACGACACGTTGCCGCGGGTGAAGACTTTGTCGACGTGGTCGAGCTTCAGATAGGCCTTCATGGACATGTTCCTTAGCTGACCGATGTGCCGTGAGTGACGATCTTGCCGAGCCCGGCGATCAGGCGGTCGAGCACGAAGCCGATGATTCCGACATAGAACAGCGCCAGAATGATTTCGCTGATATGCGACGAATTCCAGGCGTCCCAGATGAAGAAGCCGATGCCGACGCCGCCGATCAGCATTTCGGCGGCGATGATGGCGAGCCATGACAACCCGATGCCGATGCGCAGGCCGGTGAAGATGTACGGCGCGGCCGAGGGAAGCATCACCTTCCAGAAGAATTCGAGCGGGTTGAGCTGAACGACGGCGGCGACGTTGCGGTAGTCCGCAGGGATGTTGCGGATGCCGACCGCGGTGTTGATGATGATCGGCCAGATCGAGGTGATGAAGATCACGAAGATCGCCGAGGGCTGGCCGTCGCGGAACGCGGCGAGTGCCAGCGGCAGCCAGGCCAGCGGCGGGATCGTGCGCAGCACCTGGAAGATCGGGTCGAGGCCGCGCATCGCCCAGACCGATTGGCCGATCAGCGTGCCGAGCGCGATGCCGGCGACGGCCGCGATCGAGTAACCATAGGCGACGCGCAACAGGCTGGCCGACAGGTGCCAGAACAGCCCCTTGTCGATGCCGCCGTGGTCGAAGAACGGATCGAAGATCAGTTCGCGGGTGTCGTTGAAAACCTTGGAAGGCGGCGGCAGCGTCGACCCGGCACGCCGGCATACCAGCTCCCAGATGATCATGAGCAGCACGAACACCACCAGCGGCGGGATCACGCGGACCGCGGCCTCCTTTGCCATCTTGGTGTATTTGTCGGCGCGCGCGGGCTGCCTCTGCGTCAACGTCACGACCGACGCCGGCGCATTCGGCGAAAGCGCGGTTGCGGATTCGGTCTTGATCGCTTGTACGTTCATGTCGGTGTCTCCGTGTTCGAAGCGTGGCCCCGCACTTATCGGCTCAGACTTCAACCCGCTTGATCGCGAGCGATTTCAGGTAGGCGGCGGGATTTTCCGGATCGAACACCTTGCCGTCGAAGAAGGTTTCCTTGCCGCGCGACGTCGACGCCGGGATGTCGGCGGCGGCGACGCCGAGTTCCTTTGCGGCCTGCTTCCAGATGTCTTCGCGGTTGACCTTGTCGATCAGCGTCTTGGCATCGTAGCCGGCTTCGTATTTGCCCCAGCGGATGTCTTCGGTGATGAACCAGAGGTCGTGGCTCTTGTACGGGTAGGATGCGTTGTCGGCCCAGTACTTCATGACATGCGGCGAGTTCTTGACGACCTTGCCGGGGATGCCGTAGTCAAACTTGCCGCTGCTGCGCTCGACGACATCCTCGACCGGACAGTTCATCCACTGCCGCTTGGCCATGATGGCGGCGAGCTCGGCCTTGTTCTCGCTCTTGTCGCACCATTGCTGCGCTTCCATCACCGCCATGGTGACGGCTTTCGCCGCGGTCGGATTCTTGTCGACCCAGGACGCGCGCATGCCGAGCGACTTCTCCGGATGATTGTTCCACAGTTCACCCGTGGTCAGCGCCGTGTAGCCGATCTTCTGGTTCACGAGCTGCGCATTCCAGGGCTCGCCGACGCAGAAGCAATCCATCGTGCCGACCTTCATGTTCGCCACCATCTGCGGCGGCGGCACGACGATGGTCTCGACATCCTTATCCGGATCGATGCCGCCGGCGGCGAGCCAGTAGCGGATCCACAGATCATGCGTGCCGCCGGGGAAAGTCATCGCCGCCTTCACCGATTTTCCGGAGGCCTTCTTTTTGTCGAACGCCTCCTTGAGCGGTTTGGTATCAACGCCGATCTTGAGATCTTCGTATTCCTTCGCGACGGAAATGCACTGACCGTCGATGTTGAGACGCGCGAGGATATACATCGGCGTCGGCTGATTGTTCTGCGTCACCTTGCCGGCGGAGATCAAATAGGGCATCGGCGTCAGGATATGGGCGCCATCGATGCCGTTGCCTTCGGAACCGAGCACCAGATTGTCGCGGGTGGTGCCCCATGACGCCTGCTTCTGCACGTCGACGTCCGGCATGCCGTATTTGGCGAACAGGCCCTTGTCTTTGGCGACGAATAGCGGGCCGGCATCGCTGAGAGCGATGAAGCCGAGCTTGGCGACCTTCACCTCGGGTCCGGCGCCTTGCGCGAATGCGCCGGCCGGGAAATTCAGCTTGGCGGCGGCGAGCAACGCGGCTGTGCCCGCGCCGGCCTTCAGGAGTTGGCGGCGGCTGATCCGGTTGCGACCGAGGCTGCTCTTCGTCATCGTCATCTTTGCCATGTCCTTGGTTGGTTCGAGTAAGCTCGACGCCGTCATGGTCGTCCGAGAATGCCAAAAATAAAAAAGCCGCAGCCCGGATGTCGCTTGCGCGACTCCCGGACAGCGGCATTGCTGTCATATCTTGACGTAAACCAGGCCCGTGAGCCGTCCTCGCAATTTTAGTTAAGCGATATTCGTGCCAATTTTGGCCGGCCATCTGAAGTCGTTATCATTCAATAGGTTAAAGAGAATATGCCGCGGTTCCGGCGTTCCAGGACGCACGTGATTGCGCGTCGACGTTGGGCATATGACGACATAATGTGCAGTGCACAAAGAAGGCGCAGATTGACTTATCGTTTGATGGCAAATGTCTCCAGATATCCGACAATATCATTGGAATTGAACTCGGCGCCGGTGAATTCGCCGATCCCGTCGGCGGGCTCCGAAGCCGGCCAGGGCGGGCTGGGTCCCATCGCCGTGTCATAGAGGTCTGGGCGGCATACGGCTTTGGCCGCGGCGAGCATTTCCATCGACATCGGCGCCTGACCCCAGCGCACCATCTGCGCGTAAAGCCATGCCGCTTGCGTCGGATCCGGCCGGGCGGCGCCGGCGCGTCCCACAAGCAGATAACGATCGCTCGGGCGCAGCGTGCCGTCAGGCGCGACCTTAAGCCCGCCGTCCAAAGTGCGGCGGATCAATTCCGGCGCGACCTCGATCCGATCCGACGCGGTCGCGATCGCACAAACCTCGTCGCGGTTGGCCTTATCCTCAATGAAATCGGCCGCGCGGCCATGGGCGCGGACCAGCCGCGTCAGCATCTCCGGATTTTCGGCAGCCCAGTGGGTGCGCACCGCCAGCAGCTTTTCGGCTGCGCGCTGCAAAAGTTCACAGGCAAAATGCAGGATAAAACCGATGCCGAGATCGACCGCGACCGAATTCCACGGCGCGCCGACGCAGAAGCCGTCGAGATGTCTGCTGGCGAGGCTTTCGACCATGAAGGGCGGCGGCAAAACCACGAGGCGGACGTCCTCGTCCGGATCGACGCCGCCGGCTGCCATCCAAAAGCGTAGATCGTAATTGTGGCTCGAGAACGGGAACGTCATGCCGAAGATCAGCGGCTCCTGACCTTTCGCCTTGCGCTCGGCCACCACGCGCGCCAGCGCCCGCGCGGACACCAGCGGATCGGTCATGTCGCCGTCCACATTGGCGGCGATCGCGGCATTAAGCTCCGGCGACACCGTGATCGCATTGCCGTTGATGCCGAGCCCGAATGCCGAGACCACCGGGACCTTGACGTGGCCGATGCCGAGGCTGGACGCTACTGCCATCGGCGCCAAAAGATGCGCTGCGTCGAAAATCCCGATGT
This sequence comes from uncultured Rhodopseudomonas sp., assembly GCA_964249215.1. Taxonomy (GTDB): domain Bacteria; phylum Pseudomonadota; class Alphaproteobacteria; order Rhizobiales; family Xanthobacteraceae; genus CAXUBE01. The sequence continues at coordinate 6,335 of CAXUBE010000055.1, forward strand.
TGAGCTTGTCGCGCACATTGGCCCATGAAATCTCGCGCACCAGTTCGACGTCGAGGCCTTCGGCCGCGCAAAATCCCTTGTCGACCGCGACGATCAGCGCCGCCGCGTCGACCAGCGGAATGAATCCGATCCGCAATCTGGTCGCGCTCATTCGAGTAACTCCGACGCCGTGATCACCGACTGGGCGATCTCGGCGATTTTCTTTTTCTGGTTCATCGCCGTGGTCCGCAGCAGGATGTAGGCCTGCTCTTCACTCAGCGCCTTGGCCTTCATCAGGATACCCTTGGCGCGGTCGATGACCTTGCGGTCGCCGAGCGCGGTGCGCGCACGATCCAGTTCGCCTTCGAGTCGCGCGAACGCATTGAAGCGGGAAATGCACAGATCAAGAATGTGCTTCATCCGCTCCTTCTTAAGCCCGTCGACGATATAGGCCGACACGCCGGCGTCGACCGAGGCCTGGATCGAGGCGCTGTCGCTCTGGTCGACGAACATCGCAATCGGACGCTTGACGATCCGGCTCACCTGAAACATCTGCTCGAGCATGTCGCGGCTGGGATTGGCGAGGCCGATCAGGATCACGTCCGGATCGATCTCGTAGATCCGCGCGAGCAGGCTGGTCGTCGCGGCAAGATGGGTGATTTGCAGGACGCCCGCTTCGCGCAATCCCTCGGTGAGGATCGCGGCGCGTATCGGGCTTTCGTCGACGATGACGATTTTCAACGCTGAATCCATTGTCTGCGGCGGCGTCTCGCGAGCTCGGTCTGGGTCCGAGAAACCATAAACCCGCGGCTTAATGAAGAACATTCGGTGTGCAACCTGACAGCGCGGCTGCAGACATTGACGGCTGCGATGCGATCGGGTGGTGTCGGACAAACGTCGCACCAAATAAACGCTCGGGAAGAACGCTGATGTCTTTCGTGCTGACCATCGATCAGGGCACCACCTCGACGCGCGCCATCGTGTTTCGCCCGGACACGTCGATCGCGGCCGTCGCGCAGCAGGAATTGCCGCAGCACTTTCCGGCCTCGGGCCTCGTCGAGCACGAGCCGGAGGACATCTGGCAGGCGACGCTCGATACCTGCCGCGAGGCGATGCGGAAGGTCGGCACGACGGCTGCCGATATCGCCGCGATCGGCATCGCCAACCAGCGCGAGACCACGATGGTGTGGGATGGCACCTCGGGCAAGGCCATTCACCGCGCCATCGTGTGGCAGGACCGGCGCACCGCGGACGTCTGCGCGCAGCTTCGGGCCGACGGGCACGAGCCGATGGTCTCGGAAAAAACCGGATTGATCATCGATCCGTATTTTTCGGCCACCAAGGTGGCATGGATCCTCGACCACGTGCCCCGGGCGCGGGCGCGCGCCGAGCGCGGCGAATTGCTGTTCGGCACCGTCGACTGCTATCTGCTGTGGCGGCTGACCGGCGGCAAGGTCCACGCCACCGACGCCACCAACGCCTCGCGCACGCTGCTGTTCAACATCCACACCGGCGCGTGGGACGACGATCTGTTGCGGCTGCTGCGGGTGCCGCGCGCCATGCTTCCAAATGTGGAGGACTCCGCGCATCATTTCGGTGACAGCGCCGCCGACCTGTTCGGCGGGCCGATCGCGATCCGCGGCATCGCCGGCGATCAGCAAGCAGCAACCATCGGGCAGGCGTGCTTTTCGCCGGGCATGATCAAATCCACCTACGGCACCGGCTGCTTCGCGCTCCTCAACACCGGCGCCACGCCGGTGAAATCGCGCAACAAGCTGCTCACCACCATCGCCTATCAGCTCGGCGGCCAGCGCACCTACGCGCTGGAAGGCTCGATTTTCGTCGCGGGCTCCGCGGTGCAATGGCTGCGCGACGGGCTGCATCTGATCAGTCAGGCGTCCGAATCCGGGCCGCTGGCCGACCGCGCCGATCCGCAGCAATCGGTCTATCTGGTGCCGGCCTTTGTCGGGCTCGGCGCGCCGTACTGGAACCCGAACGTGCGCGGCGCGCTGTTCGGGCTGACCCGCAACACCGGACCCGCGGAATTCGCGCGCGCCGCGCTGGAAAGCGTCTGTTACCAGACCGTCGATCTATGGGCCGCGATGCGCGCGGACTGGCCCGGCGCGGAGGCCGCATCGACCGTGCTGCGCGTCGACGGCGGCATGACAGCGTCGGACTGGACCATGCAGCGGCTGGCCGATCTGCTCGACGCGCCGGTGGATCGGCCGATGATCGCGGAGACCACCGCGCTCGGCGCCGCCTATCTCGCCGGCCTTTCCGCCGGAGTTTATCCGCAGCCCGAGCGCTTCGCCGAAAACTGGCGGCTCGATCGCCGGTTCACGCCGGCGATGAGCGCCGCCATGCGCGAGCGCAAGCTGGCAGGCTGGCGCAGCGCGGTGCAGGGCCTGCTTGCGAGCGACGAAGCCAACTGCCGCGAGCTCTATTCCGCGCCGACCGCTTTCTTGCGATAGGCCAGATGCACCGCGCAGTTGCATGCCGGCGGATGCGACGTGAGCGCCGCGGCAACACTGTCATTGGCCGGCTCCGGCAATGCGGCGAGCGGCGCCAGCGGCGGCGTCGGTTCGTCATTGCGCTGCTGCAGCCGCCGCTCCTGCTCCGGAATGTAATTCAGCACCGGCGCCAGCCATCGCTCCGCCTCGCCGACGGTCCAGCCTTTGCGCGCGGCGTAATCCTCGACCTGGTCGTGCTCGATCTTGCCGACGCCGAAGTAATAGCTTTCCGGATGGCCGAAATACAGCCCGGACACCGACGAGCCCGGCCACATCGCGAAGCTTTCGGTCAACGTCACGCCGGCGGTGTTCTCGGCGTCGAGCAGTGCGAACAGCGTCGCCTTTTCGGTGTGGTCGGGCTGCGCCGGGTAGCCGGGGGCAGGGCGGATGCCGTGATACTTTTCCAGGATCAATTCGTCCGGCGTCAGGCGCTCGTCCGGCGCGGTGCCCCAGAATTCGGTGCGGACGCGCTGATGCATGCGCTCGGCAAAGGCCTCGGCGAGGCGGTCCGCCAGTGCTTTCGCCAGGATCGAGGAGTAGTCGTCGTTCGCGATCTTGAAGCGGTCGGCGATCACGTCCTCGCCGATGCCCGCGGTGACCACGAAGCTGCCGATGTAATCGGCGGTGCCGCTCGCGAGCGGCGCGACGAAATCCGACAGCGCGGCATTGGCGCGGCCCTCGCGCTTCTCGAGCTGTTGGCGCAGCGTGTGCAGCGTCGCGATCGGCGTCGCGCGCGTCTCATCGCCATAGAGAATAATGTCGTCGCCCACCGCGTTCGCCGGCCAGAAGCCGATCGTCGCGTTGGCCGTGAACCACTTCTCGCGCACGATCAGGTCGAGCATGGCGCGCGCATCGGCATAGAGCGCGCGCGCGGCGTCGCCGACCTTGGCGTCGTCGAGGATCGCGGGATAACGCCCGCTCAGTTCCCAGGTCTGGAAGAACGGCGTCCAGTCGATGTAGCCCATGAGCTCCTGGAGCGGATAGTCGCTGAAGGTGCGCGTGCCGATGAAGGAAGGCTTCGCGGGCACGAAGCTCGACCAGTCGATCCCGGTGGCGTTGCCGCGCGCGTCGGCGAGCTTGAGCCGCTTCTTGTCCTGCTGGGCGCGGACATGCGCCGCGGAAATCTTCGCGTAGTCGGCGCGCACTTCGGCGGCGTAGGCGTCGCGCCTTTCGGGCGACAGCAGCGACGATGCCACGCCGACGGCGCGGCTGGCGTCGTTGACATGCACCACGGGGCCGGCCGGATAGTTCGGGTCGATCTTCACCGCGGTGTGCACCCGGCTGGTGGTGGCGCCGCCGATCAGCAGCGGCATACTCAGACCCTGGCGCTGCATTTCGCCGGCCAGGAAGCTCATCTCGTCCAGCGACGGCGTGATCAGCCCCGAAAGCCCGATGATATCGGCGTTCTCGGCCTTCGCGGTCTCGATGATCTTCGCGGCCGGCACCATCACGCCGAGATCGATCACCTCGAAATTGTTGCACTGGAGCACGATGCCGACGATGTTCTTGCCGATGTCGTGGACGTCGCCCTTCACGGTGGCGAGCACGATCCTGCCGGCGGAGTTGCGGCCGTCGCCGGTCACGCCGTTTGCTTTGTTGCGCGCCTTTTCCTCTTCCATGAACGGCATCAGATAGGCGACCGCCTGCTTCATCACGCGGGCGGACTTCACCACCTGCGGCAGGAACATCTTGCCGTCGCCGAACAGATCGCCGACGATGTTCATGCCGGCCATCAGCGGGCCTTCGATCACATGCAGCGGCCGCTCCACTTTGAGGCGAGCCGCCTCGGTGTCGGCGTCGATATATTCGGTGATGCCGTGCACCAGCGCGTGGCTGAGCCGTTTGTCGACCGGCCATTCGCGCCAGCTCAGATCCTTTTCCTTGGTCTCCTTGCCCTGGCCGCGGAATTTTTCCGCAAGCTGAAGCAGCCGTTCGGACGCGCCGGGATCGCGGTTGAGGATCACATCTTCGCAGGTCTGGCGCAATTCCTGATCGATGTCGTCGTAGACGATCATCTGCCCGGCATTGACGATGCCCATATCCATGCCGGCCTTGATCGCATGATACAGGAACACCGAGTGCATCGCCTCGCGCACCGGCTCGTTGCCGCGGAACGAGAACGACAAATTCGAGACGCCGCCGGAAATATGCGCGTGCGGCAGATTCTGCCGGATCCAGCGCGTGGCCTCGATGAAGTCGACGCCGTAATTGTTGTGCTCGTCCAGTCCGGTGGCGATCGCGAAGATATTTGGATCGAAGATGATGTCTTCCGGCGGGTAATTCAATCGATCGACGAGGATGTCGTAGGCGCGTTTGCAGATCTCGGTCTTGCGCGCAAACGTGTCAGCCTGGCCCTGTTCGTCGAACGCCATCACCACGACGGCGGCGCCATGACGCCGCGCGATCGTTGCCTCATGGATGAACTTGGCTTCGCCTTCCTTCATCGAGATCGAATTGACGACTGGCTTGCCCTGCACGCATTTCAGGCCCGCTTCGATCACGGCGAATTTCGACGAATCGACCATCACCGGCACGCGGGCGATGTCCGGCTCGGAAGCCACCAGATGCAGGAACGCCGTCATCGCGGCTTCGGAGTCGAGCAACCCCTCGTCCATGTTGACATCGATGATCTGCGCGCCGTTTTCGACCTGGTCGCGGGCGACCTGCAATGCGGCGTTGTAGTCGCCCGCGGTGATCAGCTTGCGGAATTTCGCGGAGCCGGTGACGTTGGTGCGTTCGCCGACGTTGACGAAGGGAATTGCCGAGGTGAGTTCGAACGGCTCGAGTCCCGACAGCCGCAGGCGCGGTTCGATTTCGGGAATGACGCGCGGCCGGTGCGGCGCGACCGCTGCGGCGATCGCGGCGATATGGTCCGGCGTGGTGCCGCAGCAGCCGCCGACGATGTTGACGAGACCACTGGCGGCGAATTCACCGATCAGGGACGCCATGAATTCCGGGCTCTCGTCGTAGGCGCCGAATTCGTTGGGCAGGCCGGCATTCGGATAGGCGCACACCAACGTATCGGCGACGCGGCCGATGTCTGCGATATGGCCGCGCAGATCTTCCGCGCCGAGCGCGCAATTGAATCCAATCGTGATCGGTTTGGCGTGGCGCACCGAATTCCAGAACGCCTCCGGCATTTGGCCGGACAACAGGCGGCCGGATTTGTCGGTGATGGTGCCGGAGATCATCACCGGCACGTCGATGCCGCGTCCGTCGCCGATCTCGAAGATCGCGTACAGCGCGGCCTTGGCGTTCAGCGTGTCGAAGATGGTTTCGAGCAGCAGCAAATCGGCGCCGCCGTCCAAGAGGCCGTTGATCTGCTCGCCATAAGCGGTGCGCAGATCGTCGAACGACACCGCGCGAAAGCCGGGATTGCCGACGTCGGGCGAAATCGATGCGGTGC
>CAXUBE010000056.1:0-12140 GCA_964249215.1 uncultured Rhodopseudomonas sp.
GGTCGAAGACCACGATGCCGGATTTCGGCATGATGTCGTCGGGACTGTCGAGCTTTCATCCGCTCACCCGCAATCCGTGGGACCTGTCGAAGAATCCCGGCGGCTCCAGCGCCGGCGCTGGCGCCGCGGGTGCCGCCGGCTACGGTCCGCTGCATCTGGGCACCGACATCGGCGGATCGGTGCGGCTGCCCGCATGCTGGTGCGGACTGTTCGCGCTGAAGCCGAGCCTCGGGCGAGTCCCGATCGATCCGCCCTACGTCGGCCGCGTCGCCGGTCCGATGACGCGCAACGTCGCGGACGCGGCGCTGATGATGCGGGTGCTGTCGCAGCCGGACGCACGCGACGGCATGAGCCTGCCGCCGAACGATATCGACTGGAGCGCGCTTGATGTCGACCCGCGCGGCAAGCGCGTCGGGCTGATGCTCGATCTCGGCTTCGGGCAACCGCTCGAGCCGGACGTGCGCGCGGTAGCACGTCGCGCGGCGCACGCTTTCGAAGCGCAGGGTGCGGTGATCAGCGAGGTCGCGAGCGGCTTCACCCGCGACATGATGGATGGCCTCGACCGGTTCTGGCGCGCGCGAATGTGGGACGATATTCAGCGATTCAGCGCCGAGCAGCGCGCCAAGGTGCTGCCCTACATCTATCGCTGGGCGGAAGGCGGCGCGAAACTGACCGGCGCCGACGCCGTGCGCGGCTTCAACGCCACCATGGCAATCCGCGCGGCGGCGGCAGAGCTGTTCGCCGAGATCGATTATCTGATCTCGCCGGTCTCGCCGGCGGTCAACTTCCCCGCCGAGTTCGCCTCGCCGCTGAACGATCCGGACCAGCCGTTCGAACACATCGTCTACACCGTGCCGTGGAACATGGCGGAGAATCCGGCCGCGTCGATCAACGGCGGCTACAGCGCCGCGGGTTTTCCGATCGGGGTACAGATCGTCGGCCGCCGCTTCGACGATCTCGGCGTGCTGCGGATGTCGCGCGCGTTCGAGACCATCCGCGGGGCGCAGCGTCCCTGGCCCGCAACGCCCGACGCGTGAGAATCGACGTCGCAATCGATTTAACTTCACCGCGTTCGATTGAAAAACAGGGCGGAAGAATTGATGGCGTATGAGACGATCCTTTACGAGGTCGCCGAACAGATTCTCACGATCACGCTGAACCGCCCGGACAGGCTCAACGCGTTCAACGCGCAGATGCAAAGCGAACTGATCGACGCGTTCGACCACGCCGACCGCGACGACGACGTGCGCGCCATTATCGTCACCGGCGCCGGCCGCGGTTTCTGCGCCGGCGCCGATCTGTCGTCGGGCGCCGACACCTTCGATCGGGACGCCAGGCGCGGCCCGGTGAAGCGGCTCGAAAGCGGCGCGGTGGACTACAGCGACCCGAAGGTGCGCGACGGCGGCGGCCAGGTGACGCTGCGGATCTTTCGGTGTCTCAAGCCGGTGATCGGCGCCATCAACGGGCCGGCTGTCGGCATCGGCGTTACCATGCAGCTTGCGATGGATATCCGGATCGCGTCGGAGAACGCGCGGTTCGGCTTCGTGTTCTCCCAGCGCGGCATCGTGCCGGAAGCCGCATCGAGCTGGTTCTTGCCGCGGATCGTCGGCATCTCGCAGGCGCTGGAGTGGTGCTACACCGGCCGGGTGTTTCCCGCGCAGGAAGCGCTTGCGGGACGCCTCGTGAGCAAAGTGGTGCCGCCCGATCAGTTGCTCGGCACGGCGCGCGCATTGGCTCGCGAGATCGCCGACAAGACCGCGCCGGTGTCGGTTGCGCTGATCCGGCAGATGATGTGGCGGATGCTCGGCGCCGACGATCCGATGGAGGCGCACAAGATCGACAGCCGCGACATCTATGCACGCGGTCGCTCCGACGACGTCAAGGAAGGCGTGATGGCGTTTCTCGAGAAGCGGCCGGCGAAATTCGGCGACAAGGTTTCGGCCGACATGCCGGACTACTTCCCGTGGTGGGACGAGCGCGGATATCGATAGCTTAAACGCTTTCTCCTTGCTACGCCGTTTCGCCTGCCCTGCCCGCCTGCAGTTCCGTGAAATCCTCCTCGCGGAATTCCACGCCGCGCAGGCTGTCGGCGCGGTCATCGGCGTGTTCGAGCCGGCGCAGATGCACGCGGCGGACCTTTCCCGAGATCGTCTTCGGCAGTTCCTCGACCAGTTCGATCCGCCTGATGCGCTTGAACGGCGCCAGCCGCGCTTGCAAATGCCGGAAGATCGACAGCGCGGTCGCGCGCGACCGCTCCGTGCCAGACGCCAGCAGCACGTAGGCTTTCGGGACCGCAAGCCGGATCGGATCCGGGCTCGGCACCACCGCGGCTTCGGCGACGGCCTCGTGCTCGAGCAGAATGCTTTCCAGCTCGAACGGGCTGATCCGGTAGTCCGACGATTTGAACACATCGTCGGAGCGCCCGACAAAGGTGAGATATCCCTCGTCGTCGGCGAATACGACGTCGCCGCTGCGATAGAGCGCGCCGTCGGCGCCGCCGAGCGTGCCGTCCTCGTTCTGATAGCCTTGCATCAGTCCCGCCGGCCGCGATGCGCCGAGCACGAGGCTGACCTCGCCTTCCTGCGCCGGATGGCCGTCGGCATCGGTGATCTTCACCACGTAGCCCGGCAGCGGCCGGCCCATCGAGCCGATCTTCACTTTCTGCCCGGGCGAATTGCCGGCCAGCGCCGTGGTCTCGGTCTGGCCGTAGCCGTCGCGGATCGTCAGCCCCCACGCCGCGCGCACCTGATCGATCACCTCGGGATTGAGCGGCTCGCCGGCGCCGCAGACCTCGCGCAGCGCGACCTTGAAATCGGACAGCCGCTCCTGGATGAACAGCCGCCACACCGTCGGCGGCGCGCATAGCGTCGTGACGCCGCAACGCCCGACGGTCGCGAGCAACTGTTTCGCATCGAAACGCGGCTGGTTGACCACGAACACCGTCGCGCCGGCGTTCCACGGCGCAAAGAAGCAGCTCCAGGCGTGCTTGGCCCATCCCGGCGAAGAAATGTTCAGATGCACGTCGCCGGGCTGCAGCCCGAGCCAGAACATCGTCGACAGCCCGCCGATGGGATAGCTGCGCTGGCTGTGGCGCACCAGCTTCGGTTTCGCGGTGGTGCCCGAAGTGAAATACAACAGCATCGGATCGTCGGCGTTGGTCGGCCCGTCGGGCGCGAATGTTTCCGGATAGTCCGCGGCGCGGTCGAACGCGGTCCATCCATCCGCGGCAGCGCCGACCACGATGCGCAGCAGATGATCGCCGCCGAGGCCGGCGAACTTGCCGACCTGCTCGGGCGCCGCGACGACGGCCTTCGCAGCGCCGCGGTCGAGCCGGTCGCGCAGTTCGTCCGGCGTCAGGAGCGTGGTCGCCGGAATCACCACGACGCCGAGCTTGATCGCCGCGAGCATGGTCTCCCACAACGGCACGACGTTGCCGAGCAGCAGCAGCAGATGATCGCCGCGCCGAAGGCCCTGCGCACGCAGGAAGTTCGCCATCTGATTTGAGCGCCGCGACAGCGTCGCAAAGGACAGTCTGGCCTCACGATTGCCCGCCGCATCGACGATCCACAGCGCGGTGCGGTCGCGGCTGATCGGATCGGTGGCGAGTTCCGCGTCGAACCAGTCCAGCGCCCAGTTGAACGGCACCGGGTCGGGCCAGCGAAATCCCGCGACGGCGGCGTCGTAATCGATGCGGTGCGCGAGCAGGAACGCGCGCGCCTGCTGGAATGTGGTCATGGATGAAAGCTCATCGCGCTAGTTCTGCTCCCGCAGATAGTTGATGATCCCGGAAAAATCCGCAGCGCCGTGGCCGGCCTGCTCGAACGCCGCGTAGATCTTCTCGGCATGCGCGCCGAGCGGCGTCGCGGCGCCGGCGGTTTTCGCGGCCTCCTGCGACATCCGCAGATCCTTCAGCATCAGCGCGGCGGCGAAGCCAGGCTTGTAGGCGTTGTTCGCCGGCGATGTCGGCACCGGGCCGGGCACGGGGCAATAGGTGGTCAGCGACCAGCATTGGCCGGATGACGTCGACGCCACGTCGAACAGCGCCTGGTGCGACAGCCCGAGCTTTTCTGCCAGCGTGAATGCTTCGCTGACGCCGATCATCGAGATGCCGAGGATCATGTTGTTGCAGATCTTCGCGGCTTGCCCCGCGCCGGCGCCGCCGCAATGCACGATTTTCTTGCCCATCAGTTCGAGCACCGGCCTTGCCGCGGCGAAAGCGGCCGGCTCGCCGCCGGCCATGAAGGTGAGCGTCGCGGCTCTGGCGCCGCCGGTGCCGCCGGACACCGGCGCGTCGACCGAGGCGATGTCGTGTTTAGCCGCGAGCGCATGCGCCTGCTTCGCGCTTTCGACGTCGATGGTGGAGCAATCGATGATCAGCGCGCCCTTGGCGATGTGCGGCAGGACCTCGTTCCAGACCGACAATACGTGCTTGCCGGCCGGCAGCATGGTGATGATGATCGGCGCGCTTTTCACCGCGTCGACTGCCGCGGCGGCGATGCTCACGCCATCCGCCTTCGCGGCGTCGCGTGAATCCTCCGACAGATCGAAGCCGGCGACCGCGCAGCCCGCCTTGACCAGATTGGCGGCCATCGGCCCGCCCATATTGCCGAGACCGATGAACGCAATGCTTTCCATGTCCTGCCCTCGTTTTTGTTCTTGTCGTCAGCCCGGAAGCTTCAATTCGTCCGCGCCGCGATCGGCGAAATAGCGCGCCACGATCTGCGGCGTCACGTCTTCGATCCGCGACGGCTGCCACCGCGGGTTGCGATCCTTGTCGATCACCGCGGCGCGGATGCCTTCCACGAAATCGGCGCTGACGAAGACTTCCAGCGCGGCGCGATATTCGGCCACCAGGCACTGCTCCAGCGAAGCGGCGTCACGCGCGGCCCGCATCAATTTGAGCGCGACCTTGAGGCTGGTCGGCGATTTGCTTCGCAGCGTCTTTAACGTAGCCTGGGCGAAGTCGGATGGATCACGCGTCAGCGCCGCGAGGATTTCCTCGATGCTATCCGCACCGAACAGCGCGTCGATTTCGGCGCGATGGAATTGTGCCGGTCCTATCTCCGGCGTTGTGGCAAATCCCGCGATGATCGCGCGCACCTCCCCGGCGTCGGCGGGTTGCGGCGCCATGGTCAGCGCGGCGCGTAGCGCCGGCCACGTCCGCGACGGCACGAAGCCGTCGGCGAACCGTGCGTTGATCGCATCCGCGCCGCTCATGATCGCGCCGGTGAGGCCGAAATAAGCACCGGTCTCGCCCGGTGCGCGCGACAATAGCCAGGTGCCGCCGACATCGGGAAAAAAGCCGATGCCGACTTCCGGCATGCTGATCTTGGTCTTCTCGGTGACGATGCGGTGGCTGCCATGCGCTGCGATGCCGACGCCGCCGCCCATCACCAGGCCATCCATGAACGCCACATAGGGCTTTGCAAACCGCGCGATGCGGGCGTTGACGGCGTATTCCTCCCGCCAAAATATCTTGCCGAGATCGCCGCCGGCGCGGGCGCTGTCATAGAGCCCGCGAATGTCGCCGCCGGCGCACAGCCCGCGTTCACCGGCGCCCTCGATCAGGATCAGCGCGACCGCCGGGTTGGCCTCGAATGCATCGAGCGCTGCCTCGATGCCGCGCGCCATCTCCAGCGTCAGCGCGTTCAGTGCCTTCGGGCGATTGAGCCGGATCACGCCGGCCGTGCCCTCGCGGCGCACGATCAGATCGGGTTCCGCGAGCGGCGCATTCATCGCGCGTTCTCGATCAGCTTGCGCGACACGATCAGCCGCATGATTTCGTTGGTGCCCTCGAGGATCTGATGCACGCGCAGATCGCGCACGATTTTTTCGATGCCGTAGTCCGACAGATAGCCGTAGCCGCCGTGCAACTGCAGCGCCTGATTGGCGACCTCGAAGCCGACATCGGTGCCGAACCGTTTCGCCATCGCGCATAACATAGTGGCATCCGGCGCCTTGGCGTCGAGCGCCGCGGCGGCGCGCCACACGAAGGTGCGCGCGGCCTCGAGTTCGGTCGCCATGTCGGCGAGACGAAATTGCAGCGCCTGAAATTCGTCGAGCCGCTTGCCGAACGCCTTGCGCTCCTTCATGTAGGCCAGCGATTTGTCGAGCGCGGATTGCGCGCCGCCGAGCGAGCAGGCGGCGATATTGATGCGGCCGCCGTCGAGCCCCGCCATCGCGATCTTGAAGCCGATGCCTTCTTCGCCGAGCCGGTTGGCCACCGGCACGCGCACGTTCTCGAAAATTACCGCGCGGGTCGGCTGCGCGTTCCAGCCCATCTTGCGCTCGTCGGCGCCGAACGACAGTCCTGGCGTATCGCCCTCGACGATCAGCGTCGAAATGCCGCCCGGTCCGTCGCCGCCGGTGCGCACCATCACGACATAGAGATCGCCCCTGCCGGCGCCGGAAATGAACTGCTTCTGGCCGTCGAGCACGTAGGTATCGCCGTCGCGCACCGCGCGGGTGCGCAGCGCCGCGGCATCGGAGCCCGAGCCCGGCTCGGTGAGGCAATAGCTCGCGAGCAGTTCCATCGTGCACAGCCGCGGCAGATATGCCCGCCGCTGCGCGTCATTGCCGTAGGCGTCGATCATCCACGACGCCATGTTGTGGATCGAAATGAAGGCCGAGACCGTCGGACAGCCCTGCGCCAGCGCCTCGAAGATCAGCGCTGCATCGAACCGCGTCATCGCAGAGCCGCCGACGTCGTCGCGGATGTAGATGCCGCCGATCCCGAGCGTCGCGGCTTCGCGCATCACCTCGACCGGAAAGAATTTCCGCTCGTCCCAGTCCAGCGCGTGCGGCGCGATTTTTTCCGCGGAGAACTCCAGCGCCATGTCGCGCACCGCGATCTGGTCTTCGGTGAGGGCGAAAGCATTCATGCCACATGCCACTCTGAAAGCAGAGTGACATGACGGGCGAAGTCGGTACCGGCGAGCCCTGTCGTAAATCTGCGATCGGCCGTCACCAACTGCGCGTCGCGTTGCCGCGCCGCTTCAAGATAGATCAGGCCGTAGATCGGATGCCGAAGCGCGCAGGCGTTATCAAGGGCTGGTGCTACCAACTCATCGACGTCGATCAGTTCCGGTAATAGCAACGGCAACGGCCTGAAGTGAAGGGCCGCCTCTCGACGTGTCATCGTGCCGAGATTCGTCTTGCGGACGAGAGCGTTGGCCACTTCTGTCGTGATCAGCCGTGGCGCCACAAGACGATCGCCGGCCCCGTACAGTTCCTTTGCGATATCGGACATCTCCTCCGGCACAAGCCATTTAAGCGCTACGCTGGCATCGACGACCAAAGTGCTCACATCAAACCTTCTCTGATTTCATCAAGCGTCAGGGACGGCTGTATGCCTTTGCAACGTGAATGCAAATATCGAATAGCAGCAACGCCTTCTTCCCGCGTGAACGGCTGCTTATGTTCGAGCAGGAATTCGACCTCCTGCTCAAAAGTACGTCCGTTCGCGTGCGCGCGACGCTCGAACGAGGCTTCGAGTTCTTCCACGCGGCCGCGCGTCTCTGCCTGTGCCATTGCAAATTCTCCCGGAGTATGTCGCTCAAACGTTAGCTCAATTCATCGTCGGGATCGAGAACTCCGCGCCTTCCTTCACGCCGGAGGGCCAGCGCGCGGTCACCGTCTTGGTCTTGGTGTAGAACCGGATCGAATCCGGACCGTGCTGATTGAGGTCGCCGAACCCGGACTTCTTCCAGCCGCCGAACGTATAATACGCGATCGGCACCGGGATAGGCACGTTGATGCCGACCATGCCGACATTGACCTTCGCCGCAAAGTCGCGCGCGGCATCGCCGTCGCGGGTGAAGATCGCAACCCCGTTGCCGTAATCGTGGTCTGAGGGGAGTGCCAGCGCCTCGGCGTAGTCATGCGCGCGCACGACGGACAGCACCGGGCCGAAGATCTCTTCCTTGTAGATGCGCATGTCCTTGGTGACGTCGTCGAACAGGCAGCCGCCCATGTAGAAGCCTTTCTCGTAACCTTGCATCTTGAAGCCGCGGCCATCGACCGCAAGCCTGGCGCCTTCCTTGATGCCGATCTCGACATAGTCCTTGACGCGGTCCAGCGCCGCCTGCGTCACCAGCGGACCGTAATCCGCGGACGGATCGGTCGATGGTCCGATCTTGAGGCTCTCGACCCGCGGGATCAGCTTGTCCATCAGCCGGTCGGCGGTGGCCTTGCCGACCGGCACCGCCACCGAGATCGCCATGCAGCGCTCGCCCGCCGAGCCGTAGCCGGCGCCGATCAGCGCATCCACGGTCTGGTCCATGTCGGCGTCGGGCATGATGATGGCGTGGTTCTTGGCGCCGCCGAAGCATTGCGCGCGCTTGCCGTTCTGCGCCGCGCGCTCATAGATATATTGCGCGATCGGCGAGGAGCCGACAAAGCCAACCGCGCGGATATCCGGATCGTCGAGGATGGCGTCGACCGCCTCCTTGTCGCCGTTCACGACGTTGAGCACGCCCGGCGGCAGCCCCGCCTCGATCATCAGCGCGGCGAGCGCCATCGGCACGCCGGGATCGCGCTCCGACGGCTTCAAGATGAACGCATTGCCGCAGGCGATCGCCGGCGCGAACTTCCACATCGGGATCATGGCAGGAAAGTTGAACGGTGTGATGCCGGCGACGACCCCCAGGGGCTGCCGCATCGAATAGATGTCGATGCCAGGACCGGCGCTTTCGGTGTATTCGCCCTTCATCAGATGCGGGATGCCGCAGGCGAATTCGACCACTTCGAGCCCGCGCTGGATGTCGCCCTTGGCGTCGGGGACGGTCTTGCCGTGCTCGCGGGCGAGCAGGTTGGCGAGTTTGTCGTAATCGCGCTGCGCCAGTTCCAGGAACTTCATCAGCACGCGCGCGCGGCGCTGCGGATTGGTGCTGCCCCATTCGAGTTGCGCCTGACGCGCGTTTTCGACCGCGACGCGCATGTCCGCCTTGGAGGCGAGCGCGACCTGGGCCTGGACCTCGCCGGTCATCGGTTCGAACACGTCGGCAGATCGGCCCGACCTGCCTTCGACTTCCCGGCCGCCGATAAAGTGTCCGATCGAGCGCATGGGTTCCTCCGGGATGCCGACTTTGCGGCTATCTTGACCAGCCTTTTCGAAGTTTGCAAAGGGCCGCGCGGGATGGCGTTTGCGAAAGCAGCAGGGTGCCGCGTGTCCCGCCGATCGCTCAGCCCGCGGAGCCGCGCTCCGAACGGACAACAGCCTTGCGCGGCGTGCGGGATTTCCCCGTGGCGACGCGGCTCAGCGCGGCGGCGCGGCCGGCATCGAGGATGTCGTCGGAAAACGCGCCTGTGCCGGCGATCCGCGACAGCACCAGCGTTCCCATCATCGTTGCCAGCGAAGCCATCGCCTGCCGGCGCGCGGTCTTGCGCGGCACGCCGGGAATCTGGTCGGCGACCATGTCGATCATGCGCTCGAGCCGCGCCGCAAACGCCTTGCGGGTCTTCGGGCTCTCGCGCGCGATCTCGGCGCCGAGCGAGGGCACCGCGCAGCCGCGCCCGGGATCGTCGCGATGCAGCGGCGCGAGATAGGCTTCCACGATCGCGGCCAGCCGGCGCTCTGGCGGTGTCTCATCGGCGAGCTTGCGCCAACGCGCGATCGAGCGGTCCATCGCATACGAAAAAGCCTCGATCACCAGCGCCTCGCGTGACGCGAAATGCGCGTAGAAACCGCCATGGGTCAGGCCGGCCTCCTTCATCAGGTCGGCGACCCCGACGCCGTGGGCGCCCTTCTCCCGCAGCCGCACCGAGGCCGTCTTCACGATGCGGTCGTGGGTCTCGCGCTTGTGATCCTTGGCATAGCGCATCGGCGCTCCATGAGATGTTCGAGGTCATATAATGACATGTTTCGTGCCGAAAAGCATCGGTCCTGGCCGATCGATCGAGGCTTATCGCCGCGATCCTTGACAGCGGCACCCTCAAGCGATGAGTTGCGGCCGCCAGCCGGTGTCTCAGTGGCGGAATGACCCCGGCAAACCGCATCACGGCGGTTGAATATTCCGCGGTGCATTATATGATGCATGTCATCTCAATGGATGCCCGGACGGTTCGGGCTCCCGGCAGGACGGTCCCATGATTTCAGTCTGGCTTTCCTCCGCGCTGGCCCGCAGGAACATCCATTACGGCTGGGTGATGGTCGGCGTCACCTTCCTCACCGCGCTGGTCAGCGCCGGCGCGGTCGGCGCGCCCGGCGTCTTCATCGTCCCGCTGCAAAAGGAATTCGGTTGGACCACGGCGCAAATCTCCTCGGCGCTGTCGGTCCGTTTCATCTTGTTCGGGCTGATGGCGCCGTTCGCCGCCGCGCTGATGAACCGCTTCGGGTTGCGTAACGTCACTCTGGCGGCGCTGCTGATCGTCGCCGGCAGTCTCATTCTGTCGCGCGGCATGACGCAGGTGTGGCAGTTGATGCTGCTGTGGGGCGTGGTGGTCGGGGTCGGCACCGGGATGACCGCGCTGGTGCTGGGTGCCACGATCTCGGCGCGCTGGTTCGCGCAGCGCCGCGGTCTGGTGATCGGCGTCATGACCGCCAGCGTCGCCACCGGACAGTTGGTATTCCTGCCCGCGCTCGCGAGCCTTACCGAACGTTACGGCTGGCGGACCGCGCTCGCCTTTGTCTGCGTGATGCTCGCGGTCGCCGCATTCGGCGTGCTGCTGGCGATGCGCGACCGCCCGAGCGATCTCGGGCTGCGGCCGTTCGGCGATGCCGGCACCGAACCGTTGCCGGCGCCGCCGCCGAACACCGCGCCGATCCTGGCCGCGGCACTCGGCGCGCTGCGCGACGCCGCCAGGACCCGCGTGTTCTGGGTGCTGTTCGCCACCTTCTTCATCTGCGGCGCGTCGACCAACGGCTTGATCCAGGTGCACCTCATTCCGTTGTGCGCGGATTTCGATATACCGCAGGTGCAGGCCGCAAGCCTGCTCGCCGCGATGGGCGTCTTCGATTTTTTTGGCACGATCTTGTCCGGCTGGCTCTCCGATCGCTACGACAATCGCTGGCTGCTGTTCTGGTATTACGGGCTGCGCGGCCTGTCGCTGCTGATGCTGCCGTTCACCAACTTCTCGTTCTACGGGCTGTCGCTGTTCGCGGTGTTTTACGGCCTCGACTGGATCGCCACCGTGCCGCCGACGGTCCGGCTGACCGCGCAGAAGTTCGGCCCCGAGCGCTCCAATCTGGTGTTCGGCTGGATCTTCGCCGGCCACCAGCTCGGTGCGGCGACCGCCGCGTTCGGCGCGGGTCTGTCGCGCACCGTGCTGGCGAGCTATCTGCCGGCGTTCTTTGCCGCCGGGGTGCTGTGCATCGGCGCCGCGCTGATCGTGCTGACGATTGCGCGGCACCAGCGCCCGGCGGCCGCTGCCGCGTAAGACGACGTGATCGCCGAAGCTCCGCCCATCTTCAAACTCAAAGCTTGAATACCACCGCATCGACCACCACGCAGCCCTTGCCGACGCTGTCGAGCAGCACCGGATTGAGGTCGATGCTCATCATGCCTGCGTCCGCATCCTGCATCAGCGCGCCGATATCGACGACCGCATCGCACAGCGCCGCGACATCCATCGGCGGCTCGCCGCGCACGCCGGCGAGCAGCGGCGCGATCCGCAGGGTTTGCAGCGCCTCGCGCACTTCGTCGGCGCCGAACGGCGGCAACAGCAACGCGGTGTCGCGGAATACCTCGACATATTTGCCGCCATCGCCGACCACCACGGCCGGGCCGAACACGGGGTCGCGGTGCGCGCCGATCATCAGTTCACGGCGGCCGCCGGCCATCGCCGCGACGATGACGCCGTCGAACTTCGCGCCGTTCGAACGGATGATCTGCTCCATCTGCGCGTAGATTTCGCCGGCCTCCTCGCGGCTTTTGACGCCGAGCCTGACCAATCCGAGTTCGGATTTGTGCGCGATATCCGCCGAGCAGCCTTTCACCACCACGGGCGCGCCGATCGCCTCGAAGGCCGCGATCGCCTCGGCGCGCGAGCGGCACAGCCGGTGGGCCACCACCGGAATGCCGCGCGCGGCCAGGAGCGCGAGACTGTCCGCCTCGTTCAGCATCGAGGCTTCGCCCGACACCGCGGGCAGCGGCGGCGCGGCCGCGCGGTGACCGCGACGCGCGCGGGTGGCCGCCATCAAT
>CAXUBE010000057.1:0-12020 GCA_964249215.1 uncultured Rhodopseudomonas sp.
GCCCCACGCCGCGCCGGCGACGAATTGCGCCACGATCAGCACGTTGAGGCTGCCGGCGAGTTCGGCGGCCAGCACCGCGAAGGCGCCGAGCAGTCCCGCGGCGCCCATCACCAGCAGCCCGCCGCGGCGTCGGGTGACGACGCTCGCGGGAAACATCGCGACGTTGAACCCGATCCAGAACACCGGCATCAGCCACTCCAGATCGGCGGGCTTGGCGAAGCGCAGGAAGAACGGCGCGCTGTTGATGCTGAAATGCAGTTGGTAGCCCAGCGCCAGGATCACCATCGAGGCGATGAATGCGACCGGAACGCGGCCGAGCGTCCGCGACGAGAGCGATGGTTCGGGCGTCGTCGCACCGCGCAGCAAAGCGCGCTCGACGCGCGACAGCGCCAGCGCGGTGATCAGCAGCACGACGCTCGACACCGCGAAGGGAATCCGCGGGTCCTGATCGCGCAGCACGACGCCGAGATAGGGCGACGCCGCGCCGGCCAGTCCGTAGCCGAGCATCGTCAGCGCCGCGAGCAGCGGCAGCTTCGGCCGCGCGCCATATCTGCCGAGCAAGGTCAGCGGCGGCGCCCGCAGCGCCGACGAGGTGACCGCCCACACCACGATCAGCGCGATGAACGCAAGCTGCGCGCCAGGGCCCCGGCCGGCGACGAACGGCAGCGCCACGAACGCGGCGCAGGACAGCGCGGTCAGCGCGCCGACATACACGCCGAGCCGGCCGACCACCGGCGCGATGCGGTCCGCGGCGATCCCCATCGCGGTGTCGGTGATGGTGAAGATCGCCTGGTCGAGCATCAGGATCAGGATCACCGTGGTCGGCGCGATGCCGACCTCGGCGGCGAGCTTCGGCAGATAGATCACATAGACCGTCCAGCCCAGCGTGAACACGAGCTGCAGGATCGCGAGATAGACCCCCGCGCCCCGCGCCGATGCGGTCTTGCTACCAGGATCGTTCATGCGCCCTCTCCGCCGGGCACCCTAGCGCGCCCGGACGGAGTTGCAACACGCGGCCGACGCATGGCGATGCCGGCAAGCGCCGGCAAAACCGGTATCGCCGACCGCCGCGCCGCGCTAAAGCGGCGCGATGGATATTGGCGCGACCCCGTCGGACGCTGCGAGCCCCTGCCAAAGCTGCGGCGCCTGCTGCGGCTATTCCAGCAACTGGCCGCGCTTCACCGTCGAGGACGACGCCGCGCTCGATCTGATCCCCGCGGCGCTGGTGAACGACCGGTTGTCGGGAATGCGCTGCGAGGGCGACCGCTGCGATGCGCTCGCGGGGCGGATCGGCGAAGCGACCTCATGCACGATCCATCCGCTGCGGCCGCAGGTGTGCCGGACCTGCATGCCCGGCGATCCGGAATGCGCGACGGCGCGGCGCAAATTCGGATTGCCGCTGCTCGATGTCTGCAGGTGAACGGCGAGAGGCTCAGCCCGCGGCCTGCGCGAGATCGTCGTCGTCGAGATCGTGCTCCAGCGGCGCGAAGCTGCTGAGCGGCTTGGTCGACAGCGTGATCGGCTTGCGGTGGCCGTAGGAGGCGGGCGCCGCCACGCGGGTGGTCGGTGCCTCGCGCGACAGCGCATACAACGTCGCGCCGACCCGTCCGCCGAGCTGGATCAGTTCGCGCTCGTCGCAACTCGCGGCGATCGTCAGCGCCAGCGAATGCAGATGGCTGCGGCGGTAGCAGAACAGCGCGAGCATCGCGCGCACGTCGGAGGAAACGCTCTGCACCAGTTCCGGAAGGCCGTTCTCGCTGGCGCGATACATCTCGCCGAGCAGGTCGTCGCGGACCGGGCAGAAATCGTTTTCAAAGGCGTCGCGGCTGGACCACATGGCGTTCTCCGATAGGGAAGCATGCGACGCAATGCGTTAACGGGGGGTTAACTACGCATTCCTGTTAGTAGCTCGTTAAGTTCCATCGCGCGGGCCGCGCGGCTCAGCCGTTCGCCGCCAGCAGCACCGCCAACCCGAAGCCGGTGAGATGATGCAGCGCCTGGTCGGTGCCGATCAGCCACCAGAACCATGGATGCTCGGGGGTGACGTCGAAGGTCGCGACGCAAAACCCCTTGACCCGGTCGATCACGATGTGGATCGCGAAATCGATCAGCCCGACGAACCAGAACCGCGGCGCGATGATCAGCACCAGCAGCGTGGTCGCGGCCAGATGCACGCAGCAATGCGCGAGCAACGGCAGCGCCCAGCCGGTCTTCTGGTCCTTGCCGAGCGCCATCCACGAATTCTGCAGGAAAAAATCGGCGATCACGTGCTTCACCGTCAGCACGAGCATCCAACCGGTCAGCGCGCCCACCGGCACCGACGACGAAAAATCCGGAACGACCAAACTTGACCCCCGTCAGGGCCGCCGGGAAGGCGGGACGAAAGCCGGCTGATTGCCCGCCTCTGCCCCAAACCTCCCGGACCGGCGCTGCGCCTCGCCCGCCGAAGCAGGCTGGCCCGATATTTTCACGGTTATGACATTTCTGGTTTCGGAATGCATCAGCATGCGGAACCGGCTTCGACGCCCGTCGCGCGCGCCCTGATCGCGGCGACGGCGCGCCTGAGCGCGACCTGCTGCGGGTCGGGCACCGCCGCCGCGCGCGCCTCCACGATCGCCGCGGCGAGATCGGGCAACGGCAACTGGCCGTCGAAGGCCGGCTTGGCCAGGCCGTCGATCACCATGTGCCAGTCCGCCAGCCCCTGGCGGTAGCGGTCGCCATAGCCCGCCGGCATCTGCGCGGTCCGCACGATTTCGCCGACCGAGCGCGGCTGCTTCACCAGGCAGCGGTCGATCATGTGCAGCCAGCGCTCGACCCAGGCGCGCTCCTTCGGATAGCGCACCGACAGCAGCCGCCACCGCCGCAGCGAGGCTTCCAGCTTCAGCCGGCGGACGCCGAACCAGCCGTTGGTGCTGAAGCGCATCGTCACCGGCTTGTGCATCCAGCCGAAAAAATCGAACGCGTCGATCAGCGGATCGGCCAGCATTTCCGGCAGCGCGGTGATCAACTCGTCGAGACGAAACCGGCAATTGCGTTCGACGCGCCGCGCGGGGCGCCCGCGCGCGCTGCGGTCCGATTCCTCGAGCGTCAATTGCGCGATCCTGATCGGGTCCTCGTAGCACATCCGCAGCATCATCAGTCGCGCGATATCGCCGAGCACCGCGTCGTCGACGTCGCGGCGGCCGATGAAGCGGCGCAGCCGATCCAGATAAAGCTGCGCGTAGCCCGGCCCCTGATACGCGATCAGGCCGTGGACCGCCTCGCCGACGGTGGCGCGCAGCGACTCGGGCAATCCCTCCGGCAGGAACGGCGTCGCGTTATCCGGCTCGCCGATCAATTCGGCGAGCGTGGATCGCAGCGCATCGATGTAGCCTGCCACCGTGGAACCTCGCGGCGCGCGTCAGGCCGGCGCACCGGCGGCGGGCGCGGCCGGGTCCTGCTCCAGCCGCTCCTCCAGCCGCGCGATGTTCTGAAACAGCCGCGCGCTGGCGAGCCGCAGGAAGTAGAAACCGAATTCGGGGTTCTGGACGTAGAGCTCTTCGACCTGGCTGTAGCTGACGCTGAGCACCACGCCGGCCTCGATGCATTCCAGCGTCTGGGTGCGGGTGTTCGACGGCGACAGCATGCCGAGTTCGCCGACGATGGCGCCGACCGGCAGTTCGATGCCGGATTCCACCAGCCTGTAGCGGCCGCTGAGGATGTAGAACATGTCCTCGGCCTTCTCGTCCTTGTAGAACAGCGCCTCGCCGGCCTCGCAGCGACGCTCGGTCATGAACGGCTTCAGCCATTCCATCGACAGGTCGCCGTTGACCGACTTCTTCACGTCGCGGACCAGTTCGAGCATCTGGTGCAGCCGGTAGGCGTTGAGCGGCAGCAGCACGCCGTGCAGCACCAGCGTCGGGTAGTTGTGGCTGTAGATCGACGTCGCGATCAGGATGATATTGGTCAGGATTCCGAACACCCGCAGCGGGATCATGGTGCGCATCGTGTAGGACGCGACGACGAAGATCGAGGCGAACAGGCTGCCGGCGGTGCCGGCATGTTCTGCGATATGGGACATATCCATGGAGGGCCAACCAGTTGTCGGATGATCGTGTCGTTCAAGCCGGCCGCGGAGCGGCGCGGCGGGATACCCCCGCGACCGGGCAGGCGCGGAGCCGGCGGCTTCCGCCGCCGCTGGTTTGATATACGCGACGCCGGATGGAATTATAATCGATCGGAGCGAAAATTGCGCAAGGCGGGTCCGGACCGGGCGCCGCGCCGTGTTGACGGCCGCAGGCCGCGCAGGCACCTTGCACCCGCAATGCGCGTCGTCGACCGCATTGATTGGCTCTCGTACTTTGCCGGAAGCGTCGAGACCGTGTCGCGTGCATTGACCCATTTCCTGGCCGCAACCGCCGACGGCGGCGTCACCAAGGCGGCTTATGCCGCCGTGGCCGCCGGGCTTGCGACGCTGGTCGCGCTCAGCGTCGATCCTGCCTACGACGCCGCGCATCCCTGGATCGACATCGTGCTGTGGGCGGCGCTGGCGTTCTTCGCGTTCGAATGGCTCTACCGGCTGGCGCACGCCATCCGCAGAGCCGACGTCGTGAGCTATCTGCTGTGCTGGACCGGCGCCGTCGATGCCGCCGCCGCGCTTGCGGTGCCGCTCGCGCTGTTGTTCGGCGCCGATCCGAAAAAGGCGTGGATGCTCGGCGTGATCTGGATTTTGAAAATCATGCCCGGAATTCCGGGGTTGCGTCAGCTTCGCCGGGTGATCGTGCTGGAATCCGGGCCGCTGCTCAGCGTGCTGGTGATCTTCCTCATCGTGCTGTTCCTCGCATCGGTCGCGGTGTTCGCGCTGGAACATGACCGCCAGCCCGTCGCGTTCGGAAGCCTGCCGGCGACATTCTGGTGGGCGGTCGCGACGCTGACGACCACGGGCTATGGCGACGTCGTGCCGATGACGCCGCTCGGCCGTTTCGTCGCAGGCCTGGTGATGATCAGCGGGCTCGGCGTGTTCGGGCTGTGGACCGGCATTCTCGCCACCGGATTTGCCGCCGAAACGCGGCGCGACAATTTCCTGAAGACCTGGGAATCGGTCACCAAGGTGCCGTTCTTCGCCTCGCTGGGCGCCGCCGCGATCGCCGACGTGACCCACATGCTGCGGACGATGGACCTGCCGCCGCGCACCACGATCATCCGCAAGGGACAGGCCGGCGACTGCATGTACTTCCTGGCCGACGGCGAAGTCGAGGTCGACCTGCCGGACAAGAAGGTGCGGCTCGGCTCCGGGGCGTTTTTCGGCGAAATGGCGCTGCTCGGCAGCAGCCTGCGGTCCGCCAACATCACCACCACGCGGATCTCGCGGCTGCTGGTGCTCGACCTCGTCGATTTCCGGTTGCTGATGGCGCGGCATCCGGATCTCGCCGAGACCATCGACGTCGAAGCCAGGCGGCGCACCGCGGAAAACCAGTGACGATGTCAGAGAGCCGGTCTTGCGACGCGGCGGAGACCGCCGCTACGGATGCGAAAGCGCACGTTT
This sequence comes from uncultured Rhodopseudomonas sp., assembly GCA_964249215.1. GTDB lineage: Bacteria > Pseudomonadota > Alphaproteobacteria > Rhizobiales > Xanthobacteraceae > CAXUBE01. The sequence goes on from CAXUBE010000057.1 coordinate 5,525, forward strand.
CGTTCCGCGGCTGCGCCGCTGCGACGGGACCGGTTGTCGCGCGCGCTATGCGTCGACGAAGGTCGCGACATCCGGCAGTGACGCGCGGCCGGTGCGGTAATTGTTGATCTTGTGCCCGCGATCCGGATAGCCGAACGAGATGGCGCAGACCACGCGGCGATCCTCGGCCATGCCGAAATGCGCGCGCACCACCGCCGAGTGAAACGCCAGCGCCGCCTGCGGCACGGTGGCGAGGCCGAGCGCCTGCGCCGCCAGCATGAAGCTCGTGACGTAACCGCCGCAGTCGATCGCGCCATAAACGCCGAGCGCTTCGTCGGTGGTGATGATGGCGACGTGCGGCGCGCCGAAGAAATTGAAGTTCTCCAGCGTCTGTTTCGCATAGGCCGCCTTGTCGCCGCGCGCGATGCCGAGCGCGTTGTAAAGCTGGAAGCCGCTCTCGCGGCGACGCTCCTGATAGACGCCGCGATATTCGCGCGGAAACGGGAAGTCGCCGCTGGCCGGCTGTCCGCCCGACGCCACGCCGACCATCACGTCGCGGAATTTGCCCGTCGCCTCGCCCGACGTGATCGTCACCTGCCAGGGCTGGCTGTTGCACCACGACGCGGTGTTCTGCGCGGCGGCGAGGATGCGCTCGATGATCGCGCGCGGCACCGGCTCGGCCCGGTACGCGCGGCAGGAATAGCGCGATGTCATGAGCCGTTCGAGTACGTCGATCGGGGCGGGGCCGGTCTCGGTCATCGGTCGTCCTGGGTCCACGGCGTTCGGGTTCATCGTCCCTCTTTCCTTGAATGACAGCCAAGCAAGCCGCCGCGACTGTCACCGCCCCTTGGTCGGTATCTTGTTGAACGGCACGTCCTTGTCCACGCGGATGTCGCCCGGCAGTCCGAGCACGCGCTCGGCGATGATGTTGCGCAAAATTTCGTCGGTGCCGCCGGCGATCCGGATCGAGGGCGACGACAGCAGCATCGCCTGGAACTGCCCGCCGGCTTCCGCGACGTCGGGATCGGTGAGCATGCCGGAGGCGCCTTCGAGGTCCATCGCATAGGTCGCGATATCCTGCATCATGATGCCCGCGACCAGTTTGCCGATCGAATTCTCAGGTCCCGGCCGCTCGCCCTTCGACAGCGCCGAGATCGCGCGGTAGCTGGTATATTTCAGGCCGCTCGCCTTGACGGCCCAGCTCGCGAGCTTCGAGCGCGTGGCGCGGTCGTCGATCGCGGGACCATCGTCGGTCATCAGTTTGTTGCAGAACTCGAACAATTCCGGAAAGCCGGTCGCAAGCCGCGCGCCGATCGACATCCGCTCGTTCATCAGCGTGGTCAGCGACACGTTCCAGCCGTCGCCGACGGCGCCGAGCCGCTGGCTGTCGGCAATCCGCACGTCGGTGAAGAACACCTCATTGAAGTCCTGCATGCCGTTGGCCTGCCTGATGGGCTTGATCTCGACGCCCGCGCTCTTCATGTCGAGAAAGAACATCGTGAGGCCCTTGTGCTTGGGCACGGTCGGGTCGGTGCGGGTGATCAGGATGCCGTAATCCGAATAATGCGCGCCGGAAGTCCAGATCTTCTGCCCGTTGACGATCCAGTCCTCGCCGTGCTTTTCCGCGCGGGTGCGCAGGCCCGCGACGTCGGAGCCGGCGGCAGGCTCGGAGAACAACTGACACCAGATGTGCTCGCCGGACGCGAGCTTCGGCAGATACTCCCGCTTTTGCTGCTCGCCGGCATAGGCCATTACGGTCGGGCCGCACATGCCCTCGCCGATCTGGAACGGGCCGGTGAGCTTGCCGTAGACGCCCTCTTCCTGCTGCCAGATCACGCGCTCGATCGGCGTGGCGCCGCGGCCGCCGTAATCCTTCGGCCAATGCAGGCAGGCCCAGCCGCCTTCGGCCTTCTTCTTCTGCCAGGCCTTGCCGATGTCGATCATGTCGGCATCCTGCAGCCGGATGCGGCCGAGCGACGCCTTGGCCAGCTCGGCCTCGAACTGTTTCGGCGCGTTGGCGTCGATCCACGCGCGGGCCTCGGCGCGGAACGCGGCTTCCTGCGGGGTGTCGTCGAAGTTCATGGGCGATAACTTTCATCAAATACGGCCGTCATCCCCGCGAAGGCGGGGATACGATACGCCGTGTCGTTTCGTCGGAATTTTGCGCAGCCGATCATTTCAATCCGAGATGCCGCGAATACGGGATCCCCGCCTTCACGGGGGGACGACGCAAGTCGCTACGCCGCATTGCGCTGCCGCATGCGCTCGATCAGCACGTCCTCCCAATATGACAGGCTGCCGAGCCCGAGCGCCAGCGCGTTGGAGCGGCGATAATACAGATGGCAGTCGAATTCCCAGGTGAAGCCCATGCCGCCATGGACCTGGATGTTGTTCTTCGAACAATGCTGGAATGCCTGCGTCGCGCTGATCCGCGCCGCCGCCGCCGCCTCCGGCAGTTCCGACGCGTCGGTCGAGAGCGCCCAGGCGCCGTAGTAACAATTCGAGCGCGCCAGCGTCGCCGACACGTACATGTCGGCGAGCATGTGCTTGACCGCCTGGAACGAACCGATCGGCCGGCCGAAGGCGATGCGGTCCAGCGCGTAGTCGCGGCCCATCTCCAGGGCGCGGTCGGCGCCGCCGAGCTGCTCGAAGGCGACCAGCACCGCGGCGCGATCGAGCACGCGCGACAGGATGCTCCAACCTTCATCGGCGGGACCGAGCGGCTCGGCCTTGCAGTTCCTGAACGTCAGTTCGGCCTGCCCTCGGGATGGATCGAGGTTGCCGAGCCGTTTCGCCTCGACGCCGCCGCTCTTCAGATCGACCAGGAACAATGAGATGTCGGTCTCGCGCCCGGCCGCGCCGCTGCGCGCCGCGACGATCGCAACATCGGCGATGTCGCCGTCCGGCACCGGCCGCTTCACGCCGGTGAGCGTGCCGCTGAATGCGGCGAGCTTGATCGCCTGCGGCGACGGATTGCCGGTGCCTTCGAACAGCGCCAGCGTCCCGACCGCCTCGCCGGCCGACATCGCCGGCAGCCATTTTTTCTTCTGCGCGTCGGAGCCGGCGAGCAGCAGCGCTTCGGCGGCGAGATACACCGTCGAGGAAAACGGCACCGGCGCCAGCGCGCGGCCGATTTCCTCGGCGATCACGCACAGCTCGAGGTGGCCGGCGCCGCTGCCGCCGAATTCCTCCGGGATCGCGACGCCGAGAAATCCCATCTCGGCGAGCCCCTTCCACAGCGCCTCGTCATAGCCGGCGCTGCCCTCCAGCACCGCGCGCACCGCCTTCGGCGGGCATTTCTCGGCGAGAAACCGCCGGGCCTGATCGCGCAATTGCTTCTGGTCGTCGGAGAAATCGAAATTCATGGGCGTGCTCTTCCCGGCAATCATGATGTCGTTGGGCCATCAGCTGACTTGGCGCCGCATGCAGCCGGATTACCGCGGCGCCATGCGGATGCCGCCGTCGAGGCGGATGGTCTCGCCGTTCAGCATCGGGTTCTCCACGATCTGCACCGCGAGCGAGGCGTATTCGCCGGGGTCGCCGAGCCGCGCCGGATGCGGCACCTGCGCGCCGAGGCTCTTCTGCGCCTCCTCGCTCAGCCCCATCAGCAGCGGCGTCAGGAACAGCCCCGGCGCGATGGTCATCACGCGGATCTTCATCGAGGCGAGATCGCGCGCCACCGGCAGCGTCATGCCGACGATGCCGCCCTTGGAGGCCGAATAGGCCGCCTGACCGATCTGGCCGTCGAACGCCGCGACGCTCGCGGTGTTGATGCAGACGCCGCGCTCCTCGCCGATGGTCGGAGCGTTCTGCATGCGCTCGGCGACCAGGCGGATGCAGTTGAAGCTGCCGATCAGGTTGACCTTGATGATGCGCGAGAAATGATCGAGCGGATAGGCGCCGTTCTTGCCGACGGTCTTCACCGCGCCGCCGATGCCGGCGCAGTTGACCAGCACCCGCGTCACGCCGTGCGCGGCTTCCGCCTTCTCGATCGCTTCCTTGACCGGCGCTTCCTCGGAGACGTCGCCGACGCAGGCGACGCCCTTGATCTCGGCGGCGACCTTATCGGCGTTGTCCTTGTTCATGTCGAGCACCGCGACCTTGGCGCCCTTGGCCGCCATCGCGCGCGCGGTTGCAGCGCCAAGGCCGGAGCCTCCGCCGGTGATCAGAACCGCAACGTCTTTCAACTGCATCGAAGTGTCCTTCCTTAAGCGTTTCCAAAACTGTTCTTGAAGCCGGCCGGACGTTGATCCGTCAACCGTCGGCTTGGCGATCTGTATCATCGGACTGCCGCCGGCGCTTAGGCGCCAGCAGGCCGCCGAGGATGAAGTGCTCCATATGCGCGATGTAATGCCGGCACACTTCATCGGTGACCGGCCCGACGCCGGCCGCGCGCGACAGCGCGTGCCGCCCGAAGAACAGGTGATCGCAGGCACCGATCAGCGTGGTGTAGAACAGCACCGGATCGACGCTGCGGAATTCGCCACGTGCCACGCCCTCCGCCAGCAGCCGGCGATGGAAATCCAGCAGCGGGCCGACGAAGAATTTCGACACTTCGCCGGCGGCCGCGGCGCCGCTGTCGTGCAGCAGATAATGGATCAGCCGGTTCATATAGGGAAACCGGTCATAGGCGCGGATGATGCCGGCGATGTGCAGCTTCAGCTTCGCGGTCGGCGTGATCGGCTGCGCCATCAGATAGGCCAGATGCGTCATCTCGCTGGCGGCGTCGCGCGCGAGCAGCGCCAGCAGCAGTCCGTCCTTGTTGCCGAAATGATATTTCACCAGCGCCGCGTTGACGCCGGCGCGCCGCGCGATGTCGCTGAGCGAGGCCTCGATCGAGTTGCGCTCGATCATGAGTTTGCCCGCCGCGACCAGCAATTTGTCGGCGGTGGTGTTTTTCGCGGCCGGTTGGCGCGCCGCGGTGCCGAGGTCGAGTTGCGCTGCCATCGGCGCCGCAGATACCGCATGATGGCCGGCGGCTCAAGCGGTTAATTGACCGATTGACTAAATCCCGTACGGTCCTGTAAATCCGCCGCAACCGACGACGCCAATTCAATCCGGACGACAGGGAGAAGACCCATGGCCGAAGCCTATATCGTCGCCGCCGCCCGCACCGCGGGTGGCCGCAAAGGCGGCCAGCTCGCCGGCTGGCATCCGGTGGACCTCGCGGCGTCGGTGCTCGACGCGCTGGTCGATCGCTCGGGCGTCGCGCCCGATGCGATCGAGGACGTCATCATGGGCTGCGTGATGCAGGCCGGCGAACAATCCAACAACGTCGCGCGCAACGCGATCATGGCCTCGAAGCTGCCGGAGAGCGTGCCCGGCACCTCGATCGACCGGCAATGCGGCTCGTCGCAGCAGGCGCTGCATTTCGCCGCCCAAGCGGTGATGTCCGGCACCATGGACATCGTGATCGCCGCCGGCGTCGAGGGCATGACGCGGGTGCCGATGGGGCTCGCCTCGTCGCTGCCGGCGAAGAACGGCTTCGGCCACTACAAGAGCCCGAACATCGAGAAGCGCTATCCCAACATCCAGTTCAGCCAGTTCACCGGCGCGGAGATGATGGCGGAAAAATACGGGCTGTCGAAGGACGATCTCGACGAATACGCCTATCAGAGCCATCAGCGCGCGATCGCCGCCACGCAAGGCGGCAAATTCAAGGACGAGATCGTGCCGCTTCAGATCACCCGCGCCGACGGCTCGGCCGACATTCACGCGGTCGACGAAGGCATCCGCTTCGACGCCACGCGCGACGGCATCAAGGGCGTCAAGCTGATCCAGGAGGGCGGCAAGCTTTCCGCCGCCAGCGCCAGCCAGATTTGCGACGGCGCCTCCGGGGTGATGATCGTCAACGAGCGCGGCCTGAAGCAACTCGGCATCGCGCCGATGGCGCGCATCCACCACATGACGATGATGGGCGGCGATCCGGTGATCATGCTGGAAGCGCCGCTGCCCGCGACGCAGCGGGCGCTGAAGAAGGCCGGCATGTCGATCGACGACATCGATCTGTTCGAGGTCAACGAAGCCTTCGCCTCGGTGCCGACCGCCTGGCTGAAGACCACCGGCGCCGACCCTGCCCGCCTCAACGTCAATGGCGGCGCGATCGCGCTCGGGCACCCGTTAGGCGGTTCCGGCACCAAGCTGATGACCACGCTGCTGAACGCGCTGAAGCAGAACAACAGGCGCTACGGCCTTCAGACCATGTGCGAGGGCGGCGGCATGGCCAACGTCACCATCGTCGAGCGGCTGTAGTTCCCTTCGCGGGATTTAAGGAGTCCACCGCGCGCGGCCGGAAGGTTATGGTGGGCCATGGTTTCGCTCGCCCGACCCGACGCGTTGATGCCGCGGCTACTGATCTATGCGGGGATCGCCGCGTCGGTGTGCGCGCATCTGGCGCTGCTCGGCGTCATGATCGCGCTGGCCGAGGTGCAGCCTTACGACGAGCCGGCCGACCTGCCGATCGCGGTCGACATCGTGACGCCGGACGAAGCGCGGCCGCAAGGCGCCGCCGACGGCC
>CAXUBE010000058.1:0-11827 GCA_964249215.1 uncultured Rhodopseudomonas sp.
GTTGCGGGCAGTCCGACCGGCGCATGGGCAGGGCAGGCGGGCGCAATCGCGACCTGGCAGGACGGCGCGTGGGCGTTCCTCGCGCCGCTCGCCGGCTGGTGCGTCTGGTCGATCGCGGACAATGTGATGTTCGTCTATGACGGCACGGCGTGGCACGATCTGCGCAACCTCGCGGTCGACGGCATCGCGCATCTCGGCGTCAACACCACCGCGAGCGCGCCGAACCTGTTGAGCCTGAAATCCAACGCCGCGTTGTTCGCCGCGATCAACGCCGCGGACGGCGGCACCGGCGACGTTCGGCTCCAATTGTCAAAGGAAACCTCGGCGCGCACCGCGTCGGTGGTGTTTTCCGACGCCTATTCCGGCCGCGCCGAATACGGCCTCACCGGCGACGACGATTTCCACATCAAGGTCAGCGCCGACGGCGCGAGCTGGTCGGAAGCCATCAAGATCGACCGCGCCACCGGCAAGGTGACGTTTCCGCAGAACGGCGGCGCGCGCGAAGTGTTGACCGCGACCCGCACTTACTACGTGCGCACCGACGGCAGCAATTCCAACACCGGTCTTGCCAACACCTCGGCGGGCGCGTTCCTGACCATCCAGAAAGCCTACGACGTGATCGCCACGATCGACCTCGGCGGCTTTGCGGTCACCGTGCAGATCGGCGACGGCAGCTACGCGCCGGCGAGCGGCACGGCCGCGCTGGCGGTGGGACAGCCCTGGACCGGCGGCGGGTCGGTGACCTTCAAGGGCAATACCGCCACGCCGACCAATGTCGTCGTCAGCACGACCAGCGCCGATTGCTTCCAGAACAACGTCAACCTGCCGGGCAACCTGATCGTGCAGGACATGCAGCTCCAGACCGCCACCGGCGGCAGCGCGATCACGCAGAACGGCAACGGCGCGGTGCGGTTCAGCAACATCGTGTTCGGCGCCTGCGCCAACAACCACGTCAACTGCGCCGGGCTCGGCCAGATCACCGCGTTCGGCAACTACGCGATCGCGGGCGGCGCGCAATACCATGCGAGCGCGGTGATCGGCAAGGTGTTCATCAACAGCCGCACCGTGACGATATCGGGCACGCCGGCCTTTAGCGGAACGTTCGCCTTTGCCGACCGGCTCGGCCTGCTGCAGGCCTACGGCATGACGTTTTCCGGTTCGGCCACCGGCACGCGTTATCAGGTCTCCGGCAATGCGATGCTGTTCACCAACGGCGGCGGCGCCAGCTACTTTCCGGGCAACGCGGCCGGATCGGCATCGACCGGCGGGCTGTATGTGTGACGCCGCAGCCGCGCGCCGCCCTTGAGCGACAGCGCGGGCTTCTCGATCACATGATAGGACGCGTAGGCGATCGCCAGCGTCACGACGGCGAACACCAGCGTCATCGCGTACAGCGGCAGCTTCTGGTGCAGGCAGATCCAGGTCACGGTCATCACCGGCCAGTGATACAGGAAGATGCCGTAGGACAGATCGCCGACGCGGTCGTAGAGGCCGCCGGCCGCGTGCCATCGCTGCAGGCCGAGCCACAGCACGATCGCCGGCAGCGCCAGGCCCTGCACGAAGGTATGCAGAGCCGGATTGGTCCTGAACGAGCCGATGTAGAGCGCGAGCGCGACGCCAAACAGCAGCGGATTGAGCAGCACGGCGCGCGGCAGATGATTGAGCAGCGAACCGGCCAGGAACAGGCCGATGAACGGAAGTCCGCGGTGAGCGATGAAGCTGAACAGATTGATTCCGGAGACGGACAGATTCCATTCGCCGAGCGGAAACAGCACGTCGCGCATGATCAGCACCAGGATCGCGGCAAGCCCTGTCAGCGACACGCGTAGCTGGGTCTTGCGCGCGGCGAAGCCGATCAGCCCGACGAACACGTACATGACGACTTCGTAGGTCAGCGACCAGGTCGGTCCGGTGAGATTGCAGCCATAGGCGTAGCCGGCGCCGATCGGCGCCGTGCAGGGGTTGACCGGAAATACCAGGATGTTGAGCAGGAACGCGGCCATCTGCCCGCTGACGAAGTAATCGCGGAACGGCATCCCGCTCACCGGCCAGACCGCGATGGCGACCAGCAGGATGCAGCCGGCAAGCCCCGGAACGATGCGCAGGAACCGGTTCAGCGCGAACCGCGCGAGCGACGACGATCGCCGCCGGCTCTGCGCGACGAGATAGCCGCTGATGACGAAGAAGATCGCGACGCCGAGCCCGCCGCCGGACTGAAAGCCGGACACGCGTGCGTACCAGTCGACGGTGTGCCCGAAATACGGCAGCTCGACGTGGCCGCCGACCACCAGCAGCGCTGCGATCAGGCGCAGCAGGTCGAAATTATTCCTGCGATGGTCGGGCGACGCCTGCGCCGGTTGCGCGTCGATTGCGGCATTCGCGGCGGTCGTGAGCATCAGGCGTCCAGCAAGATCCGGTCGCGTCATCCGGCATGACGCCGCAGCACTTCTCGCACATCTCGATCATACAGGAAATCCCATGTCGCAATCGTCTTTCGGCGAGGCGCTGCTGCGCCTTTGGCCCAATGGTGACCAGAAGATCGCGGGCCTGCGCGCCGGAATGATCGCGACCGCCGGCGAGGCGTTCGCCAGATACCACATCGATACGCCGCTGTTGATCTGCCACGTGATGGCGCAGATCAGCCACGAATGCGGCGCCGGCCACGACGTGGTCGAGAATCTGAACTACACGGCCGGCCGCATGATGCAGGTCTGGCCGTCGCGATTTCCGTCGATGGCGAGCGCCGCGCCCTATGCCGGCAATCCGCGCGCGCTGGCCGACAAGGTGTACAACGGCCGCATGGGCAACGCCGCGGGCTCGGACGACGGCTGGACCTTCCGTGGCCGGGGCGCGTCGCAAACCACCGGCCGCGAAGGCTATGCGCGGCTCGCCAGGGCGACCGGCCTCGACGTCGCCGACAATCCCGATCTCGTCAACGACCCGCGTTATTTCATGCTGTGCGGCGTTGCCGATTTCATCGATTGCGGCTGCCTGCCTTACGCCAAGGCCGACGACATCGCCGGCGTCACCCGGCGCCTCAATGGCGGCAGCATCGGGCTTGCGTCGCGCAAAATCTGGCTCGGCAAATGGAAGGCCGCGCTCGGCGAAGGGCCGGTGATCTTCGCGCCGCCTGCGGCACCGAGGCCTGCGCCGGCGCAGAAGCCTGCGGCGCCGCCGCAGGCGATTATAGCCCGCCTATATTATTGGTGGCGGACAAAATGGCTGAAAAACAAGGACAAGTAGCGCTCGGCCTCACTTTTTTGGCTAACGGCAACTCCCGTAGGCACCTCTCCGACCCTGCAAAACCCAGAAATTTCGCGGTTGCCATGACGGCGCCCACTTCAGTTCTGTCAGGAACGTGCGCATTCGCGGCGCGGACAGGACGGATAGTTGCAACGGTCCGTGCAACTACTGGGTTATGGGGTTTACCTCAACAATGTTTCATTCTTTAACATCGTCGGGACGACGTCTGGGGAGCGCAATCTTCTGGCTCTGGCTCTGGTCGTCAAGGTCATTCCGGGGCGCAAGTAGCGATAGCTGCGCGAACCCGGAGTCCGTAGTCTCTGACGGCTGTTGTGGATTCCGGGCCTGCGTCGTAAGAGCGTGCATTCCGGGATGACGCTGTCGATGCGTCATCTGATTCCAGAACTGCTTTGGCGTCACTGTCTAAACCCCCGAAAGCGAGCCAAGCTGTTCGTTGATACCGAGGCGTACCGCCAGCCGTTGCGGTCTGGCGTATGATTTATACGTATTCGAAATCGAATTCAAAAAGACTTACAGAAGTCCAGCCGACAACGCCGCCGAGGCAGAAACGTCGCCGCCGACTTCCATTGCCATAGCCACGGCTCTGTCGTCGTTTCTCGCTTTTGAGCTTATCCTCGACAGACGGTTCCAACAAGCGCTGACGCTTGTACTTTACAGTTGAGCGTCTTGCTGGCAAAACGCATTTTTTAGGACGTGCCAATCGTGATTTTTCGGAAGCGCCACTTATGAATGATGCCCACTCGGACGAAATTAACTCGGCGTCCGAGGTTTCCGGTGCCGTTGCCAGGCTCCCGCGAGCCCGGCTTCTTGGCTTGATCTCGCCCGAGCTCTCGCGGTTAGTTTCGTCCTGATTTGCCACGCCTGCAGTGTCTGGCAGGTGTACTTCCACATCGAGTTTCCCTACTTCATTCTGGCGGCCGGCGCATTTGGCGTCGAGCTGTTCTTTGTTTTGAGCGGGTTTCTCATTGGAGGTATCCTCGCGGAGTTGACGGCGACAAGACCGACGCTTCGCGAGTGGGCGATATTTATGGTTCGCCGATGGATGCGGACCTTGCCGCTCTATTTCGTTTGGATCGTGGTCACGATGCTCGTGACGGGGCCGCCTCGCAATGTGAGCATCTGGAGATATGTTTTCCTGATGCAGAATTTCGCGTGGCCTATGCCGGAGGAAAACTGGTTTGCGGTCTCTTGGTCGTTGACCATCGAGGAATGGTTCTACTTACTTTTCAGTGCGTCGTTGTTTCTGGCAACGGCCGTGACCGGAGCGAGGCGTGCCATATGGTTGATGGCTGGAGCCTTCCTGATTGTTTCCTTCGTGGTTCGCTACATTGAAGTAGATACCATCAAGTTTATGGAGACCACGTACAAGACGATGCTGCTCCATTTGGACGCGATCTCCTATGGGGTCGTCGCTGCTTTGCTCCACAGACGAAAAAGCGCCATTTTCGACTTTCCTTATCTCTGCTTGGCGGTCGGCGTGGTGATCGTCGTAACGTGTTGGGCACAATTCAGCGCCACGATTGCACTTCCAATCGAATTCAAGACGTTTCTCCGATGGTTTTCCGTGCTCACCTCTTTCGGATACGCGCTGTGTCTTCCCGCTCTGCTTCGGCTGCGTTCGCTGCCGCCGATGCTATCGGTACCAATCAGGCACTTAAGCACTTATTCTTATGCGCTTTACATCATTCATCTGAGCGTGATCGACTATTTCAACTGGTGGATTGTTGGCTTTGGATTGAACCCGGTGCTTGGCATAATGGCCGCAACGGTCATCACCTTTGCACTGGCCTTCCTGAGCTGGAGGTACTTCGAACGTCCGATCCTGAAAGCAAGACCGGACCAGTTTCAACCCGCAAGGGATAAGCTACGTCTTGCGATCCCAAGCGGACGGTCTTTTACGGCGGGATAAGCTCAACGCGCACCAATCGCGCTTTGGGCACGTCAATCTTTCCACCTTTGCTTCTATCACGGATCTGCGGTTGATTTGCTGATCAGACTCGCTTCGAGGCGCGGCTCCGAAAGGCCGAAAATCGGCCGGGGGCGAGCGTGCCGTCCGTTGGTGGTGATAACCCCTAAAAGCGTTTCGATCAGTCTCAGGCGCCGGTAATCAACCCCGGTCTGTCACCGAGCGCGGCTTTGATCAGCCCAAAGCCGGTGAGCAACCCGCCATGGCAACGCAGGCCTACGAGGCCGCAGACGCCATTAGTCTGATTATGAAGCGACGAGATAGATCAGGCGAAACAAAGCCAGCTCGGCAAATTCATCGCCGCGATCCTCGCGGCTTTCAGGAGGACGTGACATGGACTGGAGCGATCTTGCGCGGCAGGTGATGCAACTCGGCGCGCCGCTGCTCGGCACCGCGCTCGGCGTGCCGCTCGGCGGCGCCGCCGGAAAAATCCTCGCCGACGCGCCGGGCTCGATCGCGCCGACGCCGGACGCGGTGCAGACCGCGCTGCCGGGCGCCGATCCGAACAAGCTCGCCGAGGCGGAGGCGCGCTGGGCCGAACTGATCCGCGCCGAAGCCGAAACCCAGCGCACCGCCATCGCCGAGACCCAGGCCACGATCCGCGCCGAGATCGCCAGCAGCGATGTCGTGCAGCGCTGGTGGCGGCCGGCCTACGCCTGGGAGCTGACGCTGGAATGCGCGGCATTGTGGATCGTGCTGGTGCACGAATTCTGGAGCGGCGACATCCAGACCATCAACGCGCTGATCGGCGCGACCACGCTGCTGGCGACCTATTGGGGCTTCCGGTTCGGCGTGCTGGGCGTCTACGTCAGCGGCCGCACCCGCGAGAAAGTCAGCGCCGCCACCGGGCAGGAGCCGGCCGGCGTCATCGAGAAACTGGTGAAGGCTGTCGTGAAGAAAAAGTAATGCGGCCTCGCGCGCGTTGTTCATATCGCATTCACGCGGGTCGCGCTCTTGTGCGGATCGGGATAGTACGTCCGGCTCGTCGCCGGAATCACCCGCCGCGGAGTCGATCGTGCGCCTGCTCGTCGTCGAAGATGATCCGGATCTCAACCGGCAGCTCACCACGGCGCTGACCGACGCCGGCTATGTGGTCGATCGCGCATTCGACGGCGAGGAGGGGCATTTCCTCGGCGATACCGAACCCTACGACGCGGTGGTGCTCGATATCGGGCTGCCGAAGATGGACGGCATCTCGGTGCTGGAGGCCTGGCGCCGCAACGCCCGCGCGATGCCGGTGCTGATCCTCACCGCGCGCGACCGCTGGAGCGACAAGGTGCAGGGCTTCGATGCCGGCGCCGACGACTATGTCGCCAAGCCGTTTCACCTGGAAGAAGTGCTGGCGCGGATCCGCGCGCTGCTGCGCCGCACCGCGGGCCATGCCCAGAGCGAACTGGTGTGCGGGCCGGTGTCGCTCGACACCCGCACCGGGCGCGTCAGCGTCAGCGGCAATCCGATCAGGATGACGTCGCACGAATACCGGCTATTGGCCTATCTGATGCACCACACCGGCCGCGTGGTGTCGCGGACCGAACTGGTCGAGCATCTCTATGATCAGGACTTCGACCGCGATTCGAACACCATCGAGGTGTTCGTCGGCCGCATCCGCAAGAAGCTCGACGTCGACATCATCCAGACCGTGCGCGGGCTCGGCTATCTGCTGACGCCGCCGGCGCAGGCCTGATCGCGCCGGCCGGGCCTGGCGACGTCGCAGCCTTGCTTTTTCGCCCGGTCATGATCTGGTCCGCCGGCCCGCGCCGGTCGGACGCGGGCAAACCGGGCCGGTTCGGGATCACGCATCGATGCGCGGCAGCTCTCTGGCGACGCGGCTGTTTCTGTCGGCGACCGCATGGGTGGTCGTGATCCTCGTCATCACCGGCGTCGCGCTGTCGTCGGTGTATCGCGCGGCCTCCGAGCGCGCCTTCGACCGCCGGCTCAACCTCTATCTGCGCACGCTGATCGCCGAAGTCGCAACTCCCGACGCCACCGCCGAGCAGTTCCAGTCGCTCGGCGAGCCGCTGTTCGATCTGCCGCTGTCGGGCTGGTACTGGGAGATTTCGCGCACCGATAACGACAAGATCGATCCCCGCGCCTCGCGCTCGTTGTGGGACCGCAAGCTGCCCAGGCTCGAGGAGCAGGGCGTCGAGCTCACCGCCGCCGGCGTGCGCCAGGGCTATGTCGACGGACCCGAAGGCCAGAACCTGCGGATGGTGGAGCGGCCGGTCGATCTCGGCGCCGACGGCAAGTTCGTCGTCACGGTGGCCGGCGACGCCAGCGAGATCTTCGAGGAAACCCGCACCTTCGATTACTACCTCGCCGGCACCTTCGTCGCGCTGTCGATCGGCCTGGTGCTGACCACGATCTTCCAGGTCCGCTTCGGCCTCGCGCCGTTGAAGCGGATCTCGGAATCGATCGCCGACATCCGCTCCGGCCGCGCCGAACGGCTGGAGGGCGAATTCCCTGTCGAGATCGCGCCGCTGGCGCGCGAGACCAACGCGCTGATCGACGCCAACCGCAAGATCGTGGAGCGCTCGCGCACCCATGTCGGCAATCTGGCGCATGCGATCAAGACGCCGCTGTCGGTGCTGGTGAACGAGGCCGCCGCGCATATGCAGACGCCGGACGGCTCGGGTCCGTTCGCCGCCAAGGTGCTGGAGCAGGCCGACGTGATGCGCGACCAGGTCGCCCATCATCTGGAGCGGGCGCGGATCGCGGCGCGGATCAGCATCGTCGGCACCATCACCGAGGTCGAGCCGGTGATCGAGGCGCTGCGCCGGACCATGGAGAAGATTCATCGCGGCCGCGACATTGCCATCACCACGGCCGTCGCGGACCAGGTGAAATTCCGCGGCGAGCGCCAGGACCTCGAGGAGATGGTCGGCAACCTAGTCGACAACGCCTGCAAATGGGCGGAGGCGCAGGTGCGGATCGAGGTGTTGGCGGCGCAGGGCGAAGCGCCGGACCCGGCGCCGCTGCTGCGGATCGTGGTCGATGACGATGGCCGCGGACTGTCCGCCGCGGAGCGGGCGCAGGTGGCGCGTCGCGGCCAGCGGCTGGACGAGTCCAAGCCCGGTTCGGGTTTGGGCCTGTCGATCGTGGTCGATCTCGCCGCACTTTACGGCGGCGGCCTGACGCTCGGCAACGCCCCGCTCGGCGGCCTCCGCGCCGAGCTGTCGCTGCCGGCGGTGTAGGCTTTGCCGGACACTCGCCGTTTTCCCGCCTGAATTCTCCGCTTCGGTGATCGCTCGCGTGACGCGCCGCCCGGCGGCGCCCGCATCGGGGTTGCGATGACCACGGCGTCGGCAAGGCTCTGGCGTTCGGCGCGCTCGTTCTCGGATCGCTCGCGCTGGGCGGCTGCGACCGCACGACCGGTGTCGGAGTGGATTCGTTCACCGGCTCGCCGGGCTTCGGCCATTCCGGCGACCGCGCCGCCGCCGCCGTCAACAACGCGGCGACGAGCGGGCTGATCGGCAGCAAGATCGGCGCGCTGCTCGACGATGCCGACCGCAAGCTTGCTTATGAGGCGCAGATCGAGGCGCTGGAACGCGGCGCCTCGGGCGCGCCTGTGCCGTGGCGCAATCCGGCGTCCGGCCGGTTCGGCAATATCGTCCCCGGTCCAGCCTACGCCCGGCAAGGCGCGACCTGCCGCGGCTTTTCCCACACCGTCACCGTCGAAGGCCAGCTCGAGATCGCCCGCGGCACCGCCTGCCGGGTGCAGGAAGGCCCGTGGACCGCGGCGGGGTAACGCGGCGCACGGCATGGCCACCTGCCGCGAAAAGATCCGATTCGGACCCTTTCGTTCAATCGATTTTGGGGTGGCCACCGATATCTGTTGTTGTAGTGGTACTTTTCTCGTAACAGGTGCGGAACAGGTGGCGCGGCTCGGCTGGAACGGATTGTCAACCTCTCCGTTTCATGCTCACATTTCCCAGATATTGGGGGAGCGATCATGAATGAAGCGCTGAAATCATTGGATATCCGTCATTTGGAGAACAAATTCGCGGAATTGGAGATCGAGATCGGCAGCAACGAGGCGGGCAGCTTTATCGCTTGCTCAAACTCCGAGCCGCTGTTTTGCGTTGAACGGGATAGTCTCGAAGCAATTCGCGAGGCGGTTACAGACACCCTGAAATCTTACATTCGAGTTTTCTATAAAGGGCTGGACGAAGCTCAATTCAACATCGTCACGACGTCAAAGCCAATTTCGCCCCCTGTTATTCCGCATCAATTTTTTAAGCCGATTGCCTCATTGCGCTCCCAAGTCGAGGATAGCCGGGGCAAACGGTACGCCATCGCGTGATGTATGCCGTGGGTCAGGATCCCCTCGTCTAAACTTCCTTATGTCACCTTATTCGGTATCGATTTTCTCCAAGATGATGGGGAATTTGCGTGGTACCGCGGGTCGCGCGGTCGAATGCGTGTCGAAAAGGCCAATCCTTGCATCTTCGTTGAAGACGAGTCAGACGCGCTTCAATTGGACGCGGTGGCCGTTATCATGAAGAGTGATATCCCTGAAGTTGACGACGAACCAGATCGTTGACCGCACCGTCACCGTCGAAGGCCAGCTCGAGATCGCCCGCGGCACCGCCTGCCGGGTGCAGGAAGGCCCGTGGACCGCGGCGGGGTAACGCCGGGTCTTGCGCCGCCAGATTGCATCCTTCGATCCAGGATAACCCCGTCTGCGCAATGCGTTGCACGGCACCGTTGAAAATGCGCTGCAATATCGAGCCAGCGGATTTTTCGGCGTTCGCAACGGCGCGTTAACGATATGGCGGTTATCTCGCTAGGGGTGCGCCAGCCGACGCCGGCCGTGGCGCGGTCAAGGCGTGCAGATTGGGCGCATGAGCCAGACATCGACCGAGCGGCTGAGGGACTATCTTGCCCAGCTACCGCCAAAGGCCTTGGCGATGCTGATGCGCGAGTTCGAGGCCACCATCGCCCGCGGCGGCGAAGATGTCGCGGTCGCCCGAACCGTTCTTGACGAACTGCGCAAGCTGGCGCGCCATTCCGACGACGCCCGGCCGCGCGCCGACGACGCCGCGCGCCACGTGTTTTCCAGCCTCGAGCCGTTTCTGGTCGAAGCCGGCCATCCGGTGCGTGCCGGCCAGATTCGCCGCGCGTCGCTGCAGCCGATCTGGCAATGGCTGGAACGCGACGGTCTGCCCGACGCGACGCGGGCCTTCGCCGCGGCGCTGGGCGCTTTGCGCGGCGGCGAGGCGGCCCGTGAGCTTGATCGATCGGTGCGCCGGTTCCAGCCCGTGATCGCCGCCGCGATCGCCGAATCGCTGGCGCCGGATTCCGGCGTCGACCGGCAGCGTAAGCTCTCGCGAATCGGCTCGCCTGCGGTGATCGACGACATGGCGATGATCGCCGTGCTGTTGCAAAACCGCGATCCGCTCGAGGCGTTCGGTCAAACGCTCGCCGGCAAACCGAAGGCGTTTCGGGAGCCGCAGGTCAATGCGATGCTCGAAGCGCTCAACGTGCCGGCGCTGCAGAGCCCGGCCGTCATTCCGTTCGCGCTGTCGATGGTGATGCAGCATCTGACGGCGCCGTGGCAGATCATCCGCCTCGCGCTCAAAGTGGCCGGTTCCGACGACGAGTCGAAGGTTTCGGTCACGCCCTACGGCGTCGCCGTCACCATGGCGATCCATGATCTCGCGCAGGTCGCCACCGTGCTGCGCGGCGACATCAAGCGCGGCCATCTGACCAATGTCGCCGAGCATCTGAAGACGGTGCATGACGGCGTCAGGGGGCTGCGCACCGAACTCGACATCCGCAACGACTCGCTCTGGGGCCGGCGGCTCGCTTCGATCCGGGTCGATATCTCCAACACGCTGAAGGCCGAGATCGAGAGCGTGCCGGGGCGGGTGCGCCGGCTGCTGCGGCAGCGCCCCGACAAGGACATCCCGATCGGCTCCGATCTGGACCGGCTGGAAATCGACGAGGTCGCCGCGTTGATCGATTTCGTCGCGGTGTGCCGCACCTATGCCAGCGAACTCGCCATCAACGAGGTGACGCTGCGGACCTATTCCGACCTGCAGCAATATGTCGAGAAGTCGACCGACGCGCTGGTGCAGGCAATGCGCGGCGCCGATCCCAAGGTGCGTCCGTTCCGTCAGATGCAGGTGCAGACCGCGATCCGCTTCTGCGAGGTCCTGTTCGGCCGCGACTATGCTTCGCTGATGCAGCGGGCGGCAGAAAACGCCATGGTGCCGGTGGAGCTCAAGTCCGCCCGCGCCGGGTAATAGCCGCATTGATTCACATCGCGTTTCGACGATTCCGATACCGCGATTGTCAATTGCATGCAGCCGGCCCCCATGGTGTAAACCGGGCTTGCCGCCGAAGCGTTTCGATCCCGCGACGGCACCGGAATCCGACCTGATGACGCTGTGGTTCGTGTTCGCGATGATGACGGCCGCGGCGGCATTCGCCGTGCTGTGGCCGCTGTCGCGCGCGGCGTCGCCCCCGCGCGAGGGCAGCGAGGCGCTGGTCTATCAGGACCAGCTCGCCGAAGTGGCGCGCGATGCGGCATCCGGCCTGATCTGCGAACCGGAAGCTTCCGCCGCACGCATCGAGATCGGCCGCCGGCTGATCGCC
>CAXUBE010000059.1:0-11772 GCA_964249215.1 uncultured Rhodopseudomonas sp.
GTATTGATGAAGCAGATCCGCGTCGCCGCGTTTTGGATGCAGGCCTTGAGGTTGACGGTGGTGCGGCGCTCCTCGTCCATGATGCCGACCTTCATGGTGTCCGCCGGCAACGAGAGCATCGCCTCGACCCGGCCGAACAACTCACAGGTCAGCGCCACTTCGTCGGGGCCGTGCATCTTGGGCTTGACGATGTAGACCGAGCCCTTGCGGCTGTTCGGCGTCTTCGAGGTACCCTTGAGGTCGTGCATCGCCAGCAATCCCGCGACCGCGGCGTCGAGGAAGCCCTCCGGGATTTCCGCGCCCGCCGGATCCAGCACCGCGTCGGTGTACATGTGATGGCCGACATTGCGCATCAGCAGCAGGCTGCGGCCATGCAGCTTCAGCGATCTGCCGTCGGGCGAGGTGTAGACGCGGTCCTCGTTCAGCGCGCGGGTCAGCGTCTTGCCGCCCTTTTCGAAGTCCGCCGACAGCGTGCCGTTCATCAGCCCGAGCGTATTGCGATAGATCAGAACCTTGTCGTCGGCGTCGACCGCGGCGACGCTGTCTTCCATGTCGAGGATGGTCGAGACCGCGGATTCCAGGATCACGTCGCTGACGCCGGCGGGATCGTCCTTGCCGATGATATGGCTGCGGTCGATCCTGATATCGATGTGCATGCCGTGATTGACCAGCAGGATCGCGGTCGGCGCTGTGGCGTCGCCGAGATAGCCCGCAAGCTGCGTTTCGTCCTTCAGCGCGGTGAGGTTGCCGCTCTTCAGCTTGGCGGAGAGATGGCCGGCGATGATGCTGTACGCCGTCACGTCGGTGTGGCTCGCGGTCGCCAGCGGCACGGCCGAATCGAGGAACGTCTTGGCCTTGGCGATCACCTTGTCGCCGCGCGCTCTGTTGTAGCCTTTGCCGCCTTCGCCCGGATCGTGCGGGATCGCGTCGGTGCCGTACAGCGCGTCGTACAGGCTGCCCCAGCGCGCATTCGCGGCGTTGAGCGCGTAGCGCGCGTTGCTGAGCGGCACCACCAGTTGCGGGCCGCAGAGCTGACCGATTTCCTCGTCGATATTGGCGGTCTCGACCTCGACCGTTGCGGGTTCCGGCAGCAGATAGCCGATTTCCTTCAGGAACGCGGTGTAAGCCGCGATGTCCCAAGGCTTGCCCTTGTTGGCGAGATGCCAGTGGTCGATCTTCGCCTGCAGCGTGTCGCGCACTTTCATCAGCGCGGCATTCTTCGGTGCGAGGTCGTGCACGATCCCCGCAAGGCCCGCCCAGAAGGCATCCGGTGCGATTCCGGTGCCGGGCGCGGCCTCCTTGGCGACGAAGTCGAACAGGACCGGCGCGATGGTCATGCCGTGTGCATCGATACGCTTCATGTCGGGATGTCTCGCGGGCAAACGGCGGCACGGCGCCGGGTTTCGGGATTGGGAAAGCACGATGGTCGCGGGGTTGATCGCCCTTTTAGCGCCAAAGCGCGCCGGATGAGAAGCGCGTCCCGCAGCCCGTTCGCGCTCACGCCGGCGCAGAGCCGCGCAACCGTCGGGCCGGCGCGTTTGTTGCCAAGAAAGTCCGTCATTGCTCTTGGCTTACAGGATGGAAAGCTTCTAAAGTAGCAGTGCACGAAGAAGAAATAAATCTCTCTTTGCAGCCGAAATCAGAGCGTTGTATAGAAAATATTTCCAGTCACCCTCGCATTTGGGCAACGGAGCGGCGCATGCGATTCATGCCGGTGTTTCTTGATCTGCGAACCGGACCGATCGTGCTGGTCGGCGCCGGCGAACTGGTGCGCGCCAAGCTACGGCTGTTGCTCGCCGCCGGTGCGCAGATCCGCTGGTATGCGCTCGACGGCGATCACGATCTCGCCGGCCTCGCGGCAGAAGCCGCCGCGCGGATCGAGCGTGTGACCGGCGATCCGGTCGCCGCCGATCTGTCCGGCGTGATCGCGGTGCTGTGCGCCGGCGCCGGCGCGATCGGTGAAGCGATGGCGCATCGCGCGCGCGCGGTCGGGCTGCCGGTCAACGTGATGGACGATCTGGTCCATTCCAGTTTCATTTTCCCGGCGATCGTCGACCGCGGCGACGTCGTGGTCGCGATCGGCACCGGCGGCAGCTCGCCGGTGGTGGCGCGACGTCTGCGCGAGAAGATCGAAGCCGTGCTGCCGGCGCGGATCGGCGATCTCGCTGCCTTCATCGGCCGATGGCGCAAGCCGATGCACGCGCGGATGCCCGAATTCGCGCTGCGCCGCCGGTTCTGGGAGCGCGTCGTCGATGGACCGATCGGCGCGCTGGTGCTGGCCGGCCGCGGCGCCGACGCCGAGCGGGCATTGGCTGACATCACCGACCCCTCCGCCTTTGCCGGCGCGTCGGACACGGGCGCGGTCCGCGGTCACGTCACGCTGGTCGGCGCGGGTCCGGGAGACCCGGACCTTCTGACCGTCAAGGCGTTGCGCGCGCTGCAGGACGCCGACGTGGTGTATTACGATGAGCTGGTGTCTTCGGAAATTCTCGACCGCGTGCGGCGCGACGCGTCGCGGGTACCGGTCGGCCGCCGCGTCGGCAAGCCGGGCATCGGTCAGGACGCCATCAACAAGCTGCTGATCGAGGCGGCGAAAGCCGGCCAGCGCGCGGTGCGGCTGAAGGGCGGCGACAGCTTCGTGTTCGGCCGCGGCGGCGAGGAGGTCGCGGCGTTGCGCGAAGCCGACGTCGCCTATTCGGTGATTCCCGGCATCAGCGCCGGTTTCGGCGCCGCGGCGCAGTTCGAGGTACCGCTGACCTATCGTCACGAGGCGCTGCGGATCACTTTCCTCACCGCGCACAAAGCGCGCGATGCCGAGGCCGTCGACTGGGCGACGCTGACCGACACCAGGATGACCGTGGTGGTCTATATGGGCATGACCGCGGCGCCGTCGATCCTGGCCGGACTGCTCGCGGCGGGGCGTTCGCCGCAGACGCCGGTCGGAGTATTCGCGCGGGCGACGCGGCCCGACGCCAAGGCCGCGGTCGGCACCCTGGCGCAATTGCCGGCGCTGGTCGACCAGGTCGACGGCGGGCCGGCGATCCTGGTGATCGGCGACGTGGTGGCGCATTCCGCGCCGTGGCGTGACGCGCGATTGACACAGATGCTTTCGAGCTTTCAGGTGGCCGCCGAATGACCTCACCGCTGCAGCAGAAGATCAAGATCACCGGCCCCTCGCTGGTCACCGCGAACCGCACCTGGGACGGTGCGGTGATCTACCGCACCGCCGCGCATGGCTGGTCCACCGCGATCGCCGACGCCGCGGTGGTGCGCACCGCCGATTCGGCGCGCGCGCTGCTCGGCGAAGCGGTCGCCGACGATGTCGGCGCTGTCGGCTCGTACATAGCGCCGGTCGAGATCGACGCCGACGGCGTCGTCGCCCCCGGCAATCTGCGCGAACACATCCGCTCCGAGGGCGTCACCATCGATTTTCCGGCCCATCATCAAGCCACGCTCGGCTGAGGCACGCTTCATGTACGCTTATGACGAGATCGACCGCACGCTGATCAACGAGCGCGTCACCGAATTCCGCGATCAGGTGAAGCGCCGGCTCTCCGGCGAACTCACCGAAGACGAATTCAAGATGATCCGGCTGATGAACGGCGTGTATCTGCAATTGCACGCCTATATGTTCCGGGTGGCGATCCCCTACGGCACGCTGTCGTCGCAGCAGATGCGGCGGCTCGCGCATGTCGCGCGGCGCTACGACCGCGGCTATGGCCACTTCACCACGCGGCAGAACATCCAGTTCAACTGGATCAAGCTCGCCGATCTGCCCGACGCGTTGGCCGACCTTGCCGAGGTCGGCATCCACGCGATGCAGACGTCGGGCAACTGCACGCGCAATATCACCGCCGATCAATGGGCAGGCGTCGCGCCAGGCGAGGTCGAGGACCCGCGGATCTGGGCCGAACTGCTGCGGCAGTATTCGACGCTGCATCCGGAGTTCTCGTTCCTGCCGCGCAAGTTCAAGTTCGCCATCACCGCCTCTTCGCATGACCGCGCCGCTATCAAGGTGCACGACATCGGACTGCGGCTGCATCGCAACGCCGACGATGAGACCGGCTTCGAGGTGCTGGTCGGCGGCGGGCTTGGCCGCACGCCGTTCATCGGCAAGAGCATCAAGCCGTTCGTGCCGGGCCGCGATCTGCTGGGCTATGTCGAGGCGATCCTGCGTGTCTATAATCAGTACGGCCGCCGCGACAATATCTACAAGGCGCGGATCAAGATCCTGGTGCACGAACTCGGCATCGCGAAATTCGCGCAGGAGGTCGAGCAGGAATGGCTGCGGATCCGCGACGGCGCGCTGAGCCTGGATGAGGAGGTCGTCGCCGACATCCGCTCGCGCTTCGCCTATCCCGCCTATCAGACGCTGCCCGCGATGCCCGATGAACTCAAACAGGCCGCGCACGATCCGCATTTCGAGGCATGGCGCAAGAACAGCGTCGCCGCGCACAAGGTGCCGGGCTACGCCATCGTCACGCTGTCGCTGAAGCCGGTCGGCGGCCCGCCGGGTGACGCCACGGCCGAGCAGATGGACGCCATCGCGGACCTCGCCGATACATACTCGTTCGGCGAAATCCGCGTCGGCCACGAGCAGAACCTGGCGCTGCCGCACGTCGCCAAGCGCGATCTGCCGGCGTTGTGGCGCGCGCTCGACAGGATCGGCGTCGCCACGCCGAACGTCAATCTCGTCACCGACATCATTGCCTGCCCGGGGCTCGACTATTGCTCGCTCGCCAACACCCGCTCGATTCCGATCGCGCAGGAATTGACGCGGCGCTTCGCCGATCATGACACCGCCGATCTGATCGGGCGGCTGCACGTCAACATCTCGGGATGCATCAACGCCTGCGGCCATCATCACGTCGGCCACATCGGCATTCTCGGGGTCGAGAAGAACGACGAGGAATACTTCCAGATCACCATCGGCGGCCGCGCCGACGAACACGCCGCGGTCGGCACGCTGATCGGACCGGCGGTGCCTTATGCCGACGTCGCCGACGTGGTCGAGGATATCGTCGAAGCCTATCTGGCGCTGCGCGCGCGGCCGGACGAATTGTTCATCGATACGGTGAAGCGCCTCGGCGTCGAGCCGTTCAAGGAGCGGGTCTATGCCACTCGTTAAGAACGCCGAGATCGTGCCGGATGCGTATCTGCGCCTCGCGGCGGACGCCGAATTGCCGGCCGACGGCGCGGTGCTGTTGCCGGCCGCGCGGTTTCTGGCCGATGCCGAGACGCTGACCAGGCGCAACAGCCCGGTCGGCGTGATCTGGCCGAACAATCGCGGCGTCGATGAGCTTGCGCCCTGGCTTGTTCGGTTGGCGTTGGTGGCGCTGGCGTTTCCCACCTTTCGCGACGGCCGCGCGCACAGCCAGGCGCGGCTGCTGCGCGAGCGGCATCATTTTCGCGGCGAGTTGCGCGCGACGGGTCAGGTGCTGCGCGATCAGTTCACCTTCCTGCTGCGCAACGGTTTCGATGCGTTCGAGGTGTTGAAGGATGCCGATGCCCATGCCTTCAGAGAAGCGACGCGTCGCTATACCGAGTTCTATCAGCCGACCGGCGACGGCCGCGCCACCGCGCTCGACAAGCGGATGCGGCTGCGGTACTCCGAAAGTGCGCGCTCATGACACCGCATCGACATGACCTCCGAAACGCTTGACCGCGTCGTCCGGGAAATCGCCGATGAAATGACGCAGCGGACCGATCGCGGCGATGTCGCCAACTACATTCCGGAACTGGCGCGGGTCGATCCGGCCGCGTTCGGCATCGTCGTCATCGACGCCGACGGCCACATCGCGGCGGCCGGCGATTGCGACGTGCCGTTCTCGATCCAGAGCGTTTCGAAAGTGTTCACGCTGACGCTGGCGCTCGGCAAGATCGGCGACCGGCTGTGGCGCCGGGTCGGGCGCGAGCCGTCCGGCACGCCGTTCAATTCGATCGTGCAGCTCGAGCGCGAGCGCGGCATCCCGCGCAATCCCTTCATCAATGCCGGCGCCATCGCCGTCACCGACGCGATCCTGTCGGGCCACAAGCCGCGCGAGGCGCTCGGCGAGATCCTGCGCTTCATGCAGTTCGTCGCCGACGATTCCCGCATCACCATCGACGAGGGGGTGGCGGCGTCCGAGCAACGCACCGGCTTTCGCAACGCCGCGCTCGCCAACTACATGAAATCGTTCGGCGTGCTGGAAAATCCGGTCGATTTCACACTCGGGGTTTATTTCCACCATTGCGCGATCGCGATGTCGTGCCGGCAATTGGCGACGGCGGGGCGGTTTCTCGCGCATCTCGGCCGCAATCCGACGACCGGCCACACCGTGGTGTCGGAGCAGCGCGCGCGCCGCATCAACGCGCTGATGATGACCTGCGGCCATTATGACGGGTCCGGTGAATTCGCCTACCGGGTCGGCCTGCCGGCCAAGAGCGGCGTCGGCGGCGGCGTGCTGGCGATCGCGCCGGGAAAGGCCTCGATCGCGGTGTGGTCACCTGGGCTGGACTCGTCGGGAAATTCGCATCTCGGCCGCGTCGCGCTGGAAGCGCTGACGAAGCGGCTCGGCTGGTCGATTTTCGGCTGAAGCCGGCGGACCAGTTCGTCGTCAGAAAATCGAAAGGGCCGAAACGTTTTCACGCCGGCCCTTCGTTACTTCGCGTATGTCACGCCATGCGTCGGCGTCGGCATCGTCGGTGTCATTGCGGAGCAATGGTGCGATCTTCGAGAACAGCCGCTTCGTGATACCAGCCGCTGCTAGTCGCTTTGACCTGGCGCGCCGCCGCGATAAGGTCGCTCTGCGCGCTGCCGCGATGAGCCTGCAATCCGGCGCGACCGCCGATCGGAAATTGGTAGATCCTCGCGGATCCCTCGTTCAGGTTCGTGCTCACAACGGTCTCCCTCTTCGATTTTCCGTGTTACGCAGCGCCGGAATGACGCGACGTTCGAGTCGAAAACATCATATCGTCCTTGCCTTCCATTCGTGCAACCTGATCAAATAAAAATCATCTTTTGATCATTATTTGCGCAAATCTTGTGCTGCTGCTTAAGTAACCAGCGGGAGAAGCAACGCGTCGATGGCTTCAAGGTTGCGCCGCCCAAACCCGCCGACGGTACAAATTGTGAGACGAACTGGTTAACGAGTTCCGTATCCTGCGGACGCGGCAACACCGGGTCCAACAGGGTGATTTTACGAGATTGCGCTGCGCCGGCCCGGGAGCGGAGCGGGCCTTGCGGAGCGGGATTGCGCTTGGCGACGGATACACGCCGAAGCGTCGTCCCGCCGGCTTGGAGCGGCCCTGGACGTCGCCGAAAGACGCGCATCTGGCATATTTAATGCTTGGTAAGGCGCGGTCCGCTGGATGCCGGGACGTGTGGCTCCATCAGGCTTCGGGATGAACACCTCGCAACTCAGAGAGAACCGCATGACAAAGTACAAACTCGAGTACATTTGGCTCGATGGTTACACGCCGGTGCCGAACCTGCGCGGCAAGACGCAGATCAAGGAATTCGACAAATTTCCCACGCTGGAGCAGCTTCCGTTGTGGGGCTTCGACGGAAGCTCGACGATGCAGGCCGAAGGCAGCAACTCTGACTGCGTTCTGAAGCCCGTCCGCGCGTTCCCGGACGCGGCCCGCAGCAACGGCGTGCTGGTGATGTGCGAGGTCATGATGCCCGACGGCAAGACCGCGCATCCGTCCAACACCCGCGCCACCATCTTAG
Organism: uncultured Rhodopseudomonas sp.; assembly: GCA_964249215.1. Taxonomy (GTDB): domain Bacteria; phylum Pseudomonadota; class Alphaproteobacteria; order Rhizobiales; family Xanthobacteraceae; genus CAXUBE01. The sequence continues at coordinate 7,712 of CAXUBE010000059.1, forward strand.
ACGACGAGGGCGCCTGGTTCGGTTTCGAGCAGGAATACTTCATGTACAAGGACGGCCGGCCGCTCGGCTTCCCGGCCGCCGGCTATCCCGCGCCGCAGGGGCCGTATTACACCGGCGTCGGCTACAGCAATGTCGGTTCGGTCGCGCGCGAGATCGTCGACAAGCATCTTGACCTCTGCCTCGCCGCCGGCATCAACCATGAAGGCATCAACGCCGAAGTGGCGAAGGGGCAGTGGGAATTCCAGATTTTCGGCAAGGGCTCCAAGCGCGCCGCCGACGAAATGTGGATGGCCCGCTACCTGCTGCAGCGCCTGACCGAGAGCTACGGCATCGACATCGAATATCACTGCAAGCCGCTCGGCGACACTGACTGGAACGGCTCGGGCATGCACGCCAACTTCTCGACCACCTTCCTCCGAGAAACCGGCGGCAAGGAATATTTCGAGGCGCTGATGAAGGCGTTCGGCGAGAATTGGGAAGCCCACATCGCGGTGTACGGTCCGGACAATCATCTGCGCCTGACCGGCAAGCACGAAACCGCGCCGTGGAACAAGTTCAGCTATGGCATCGCCGATCGCGGCGCCTCGATCCGTGTCCCGCATTCGTTCATCAAGAACGACTACAAGGGCTATCTGGAAGACCGCCGTCCGAACTCGCAGGGCGATCCCTACGCCATCGCTTCGCAAATCCTGAAGACGATTGCTTCGGTTCCGACCGCGAAGAAATCCGCCGCGGCCTGATTTACCCGTGTTCGAATTGCACGGCCCGGACGCAAGTCCGGGCCGTGTCGTTTTGGAGGGTGCCCTCGCTCGACTCTCCAAGGTGAGGGGCGAGCATCTTCACCTTTCAGCCATGGTTGATGTGCAACAACTGCGCGCCGGGGTGCAGGGGTTGTTCGATGATGCGTGGGGCGTTGGCCGTTGCCGGCCTGTTGCTGCTGAGCGGATGCGCGGCCGACGTCGGCCCCTCGCCCGACCAGCCGACGATGTATCTCAGCATGGCCAATGGCGGCGCCCGGCTCGATCCGGTCGCGGCGGCGTCGATGATTTCGCTGTACCGTCAGAACAACGGGCTCGGCGCGGTCGTGGTCGATCCGGCGCTGATGAAGCTCGCCGAGGATCAATCCGGCGCGATGGCGAGCCGCAATCAGCTCGACCACGACGTCAAGGCGCCGCTCGCCAGGCGCCTCACCGCGTCGGGTTATCCGGCGACATTGGCGGTGGAGAACGTCTCCGCCGGTTATCACACGCTGGCCGAAGCGTTTTCCGGCTGGCGCGATTCGCCGCCGCACCGCGCCAACATGCTCAAGAGCGGCGTCAACCGGCTCGGCATCGCCGCGAGCTATGCGCCGAATACCAAATACAAGGTGTTCTGGACCTTGATTCTCGCCTCCGCAGAACCGCCGCGATGACCGTTGCGTGACGCGGCCTGCGGTTTCAGCAATTGACGCGGCTGCGAACTGACGCCACGGTGCGGCGTCGTTTTGGCGTATTGGCACCGATGCAATCGTCCCCAGAGAAACCCGCCACGTCCCCCGCGCAGGCCCGCCGCGTGCTGGTGCTGCAGGGCGGCGGCGCGCTCGGCTCCTATCAGGCCGGCGCGTATCAGGCGCTGTGTCATCACGATTTCGAACCGCAATGGGTCGCCGGAATTTCGATCGGTGCGATCAACGCCGCGATCATCGCCGGCAATCCGCGCGAGCAGCGCATCGCCAAGCTGAAATCGTTCTGGGAGATGGCGTCCTCGCCGGTGCCGTGGCAGCCGATGCTGCAGGACGACCGCTCGCACTCGCTGTTCAACGAGAGCAGCGCCGCGATGATCGCCGCGTTCGGCGTGCCGGGCTTCTTCACGCCGCGGTTTCCGCCGGCGCAAATCTTTCCATCGGCGAGCCTGGCTGCCCTCAGCTATTACGACACCGCGCCGCTGCGCGAGACGCTGCTGAGGCTGGTGGACTTCGACCTGATCAATTCTCAGGCGACCCGGCTCTCGATCGGCGCCGTGAATGTGACGACGGGCAACTTCACCTACTTCGACAACACCAGGCAGAAGATCGGCCCCGAGCATATCATGGCGTCCGGCGCCCTGCCGCCGGGCTTTCCCGCGGTCGAGATCGACGGCGAATTCTACTGGGACGGCGGCATCGCATCCAACACGCCGCTGGACTACGTGCTGGACAGCGAGCAGGCCGACAATCTGCTGATCTTCCAGATCGACCTGTTCAGCTCGCGCGGCACGCTGCCGACCACGCTGCTGGAAGCCGCCGAGCGCGAAAAGGACATTCGCTTTTCCAGCCGCACCCGGATGAACACCGACAAGAACAAGCAGGTGCACAACACCCGCAAGGCGCTGCGCGATCTGATCGGCCGCCTGCCGGCGGAGTTGCGCGACGATCCCGCGGTCGCCGTGCTCAACCAGGCCGCGGAAGAAAACACCGTCACCATCGTGCACCTGATCTATCGGCGCAAGAACTACGAGGCGTCGTCGAAGGACTACGACTTTTCGCGGCTCAACATGGTCGATCACTGGAAGTCCGGCGAGCAGGACGTGCACCAATCGATGGCGCATCCGGAATGGCTGCTGCAGCCGCAGAACGGCGAGACCATGGTGACCTGGGATCTGACCGGCGATCACTGATACAAACCCGCGGCATGCGCGCGGCGTCAAGGCATCAAACAGGAGCAATTCGAATGGCAACGCTGACAGGCAAGACCGCGGTCGTGACGGGTTCGACCAGCGGCATCGGACTGGCCTACGCGCGCACCTTCGCCAAGGCCGGCGCCAATATCGTGATCAACGGCATGGGCAATGCCGACGACATCGAAAAGGAGCGCAAGGCGATGGAGACCGATTTCGGCGTCAAATGCTCCTATTCGCCGGCCGACATGACGAAGGCCGCCGAGATTGCCGGCCTGGTCGCGCTCGGCGAGAGCACGTTCGGTTCGGTCGACGTGCTGGTCAACAATGCCGGCATCCAGTTTGTCTCGCCGATCGAGGATTTCCCGGTCGAGAAGTGGGACGCGATCATCGCGATCAATTTGTCGGCGGCCTTTCACGGCATCCGCGCCGCGATCCCCGGCATGAAGAAGCGCGGCTGGGGCCGCATCATCAACACCGCCTCGGCGCATTCGCTTGTGGCCTCGCCGTTCAAGTCGGCCTACGTGGCGGCCAAGCACGGCATCGCCGGCCTGACCAAGACCGCGGCGCTGGAACTTGCCACCTTCAAGATCACGGTGAATTGCATTTCGCCGGGTTATGTCTGGACGCCGCTGGTGGAAAAGCAGATTCCGGACACCATGAAGGCGCGCGGCCTCACCAAGGAGCAGGTGATCCACGACGTGCTGCTGGAGGCGCAGCCGACCAAGGAATTCGTCACCTCCGAGCAGGTCGCGGCGCTGGCGCTGTATCTGTGCGGCGACGATGCCAGTCAGATCACCGGGGCCAATCTGTCGATCGACGGCGGCTGGACCGCCGAGTAGGGCGGGGAGCGGCCTTTTTGCGCGAGCTCTCGCAGCGAGGCAATCCGGCTCCGTCGCCCAACTGAATGTTAACGAAATCTTGCTACACCGGGTCGCCGCATCTGACTGCGGTTTGACGCTCTGTTTCCGGGACCTCGTAGCTTGGCTTTCATGGATGCCCCATCGACGGCTTCGCCGCTCGCGGCCCTGAAAACCAGGCTGCGCGCGGTGTTCGGCGGCGCCAATGAAGCATCGCTGACCAATCGGCTGGCCGGCACCATCTTCCTGATCCGCGTGGTGAGCGCGGCGATGGCCTATGTCGCCCAGATCCTGCTGGCGCGCTGGATGGGCGGCTTCGATTACGGCATCTACGTCTATGTCTGGACCTGGGTGCTGCTGCTGGGCTCGATGCTGGATTTCGGCTTCGCGGCGTCGGCGCAGAAGATCATCCCGGAATATCGCGCCAGCGGCGAGCTCGCGCTGATGCGCGGCTTCCTGATAGGCGGCCGCTGGGCGGTGCTGGCGGCATCCTGCGCCGTCGCGGCGATCCTGGCCGGCGTGGTGTGGCTGCTGCGGCCGATGATCGATGCCGCGACGGTTCTGCCG
>CAXUBE010000060.1:0-11748 GCA_964249215.1 uncultured Rhodopseudomonas sp.
ACGCGAAGGTCAGCGCGAACACCTGCGGCACGTTGATGCCGAGCCCGCTCGCGGCGCGCGGATCGTCGACCGCTGCGCGCATCCGGATGCCGAACCGCGTGTTGGACAGCGTGAGCTGCAGCGCCAGCGTCAGCAGCCCGCAGATCACGATGATCATCAGCCGGTAACGGCCGACCCCGATGCCGAACAGGCTGACCTGGCCCTGCAGATAGTCCGGCAGGCGGATGAAGGTCTGGGTCGAGCCCATGACGTAGTCCACGGCGGTCACCGACATGAAGACCAGGCCGACGGTGAACAGCACCTGGTCGAGATGCGGCCGGTTATAGAGATGCCGGTAGAGCGCACGCTCCAGCACCGCGCCGATCAGCGCGCTGGCGGCAAAGGCGAGCGGCAGCGCGGCGAAGAACGGCAGCGCGGAGCGGTTGACCAGCACGGCGCAGACATAGCCGCCGGTCATCGCGAAGGCGCCGTGTGCGAGATTGACGAAGTTCATCAGGCCCAGCGTCACCGCGAGCCCGCACGCCAGCACGAACAGCAGCATGCCGTAGGCAACGCCGTCGAACAGGATGGTAGGGAGGGTTGTCATCGTTGATCGCACCCCACCCGACCGGTTCTGCGGACCGGCCACCCTCCCCTTGCAGGGGAGGGATCAGCCGCGTCCGCCATCCCTCCCCCGTCGGGGGATAGACGAATGCGATTGCGGCGCGGCTTCTTCCCTCTCCCCTTGCGGGAGAGGGTGGCGAGCATCGACAGGTGCGAGCCGGGTGAGGGGGTTCGGCGAAATACAGCGGAAGGCCCCCTCACCCGCCCTTCGCTGCGCTCGGGCACCCTCTCCCACAAGGGGAGAGGGAACACCGCCTCACCACTTCGACTCGCGTGTAGCAACTGGTAACGGCGCACAATCTACTTCTTCGTCTTGCCGGGGTCTTTCACATTCTCGAACGTGGCGAATTCGACGTTGTAGAGTTCGCCGTCGACCTTCTCTACCTTGCGGATGTAGATGTTCTGCACGATGTCGCGGGTCTCCGGATCGATCGAGATCGGGCCGCGCGGGCTCTCCCACTTCATGCCTTTCATCGCCTCGATCAGCGAATCGCCGTCGGCCTTGCCGCCGGTCTTGGCGAGCGCCTCATAGACCAGATGAATGCCGTCATAGCCGCCGACCGCCATGAAGCCCGGCCGCTGGCCGTAGGCCTTCTTGTAGGCCGCGACGAAATCCTTGTTCATCTGGGAAGGATGCGCCGCCGAATAAAGATGCGCGGTGACGGCGCCGAGCGCCGCGTCGCCCATGCCGTTGAGCAGGTCGTCGTCCATCACGTCGCCGGGACCGATCACCCTGATACCGCTCTTGTCGAGCCCGCGCTCGGCATATTGCTTCATGAAGTTGCCGCCCTGCCCGGCCGGCACGAACACGAACACCGCGTCGGGCCTGGAATCCTTCATCCGCTGCAGGAAAGGCGCGAAGTCGGGGCTCGCCAGCGGCACCTTGACCTCCTCGACGATTTCGCCGCCGCCGGCGATGAAATGCTCCTTGAAGGACGCCAGCGCGTCGTTGCCGGGCGCGTAGTCGGAGGTCAGCGTCGCGACTTTCTTGAGGCCGTTCTTGGCGGCCCAGTCGCCGATGATGGTGGACGATTGCGCCAGCGTGAAGCTGGTGCGCACGATATAGGGCGAGCGCTCGGTGATGATCGAGGTGCCGGCCGCCATCACGATTTCCGGCACCCTGGCCTGGGTCGCGAGCGGCGCGGCGGCCAATGCCGACGGCGTCACGCCGAAGCCGGCGATCACGTTGACCTTGTCGTTGACGATCAGTTCCTGCGCCAGCCGCTTGGTGTTGTCGGGCAGCGTCGCGTCGTCCTTGAGGATGACCTCGATCTTCTTGCCGGCCACGGTGTCGCCGTGCTGCTGCATGTAGAGCTTGACGGCGTTGTCGATCTGCTTGCCGGTCGAGGATTGCCCGCCGGTCATCGGCACGATCAGGCCGATTTTCACGACCTCCTGTGCGCTCGCCCCCGTCGCCAGGAGAGCCGCCGCGCCGGCGAGAATCGCCGCGCGCCATACTGATTTTGCGCCAATCGACATGAGTGTCCCGCTCCCTCAAGCTGTCCCGGCCGCGTCTCGGGCCGTTGGTTTCAACCTGCCGGTACGGCACCTGAGCCGGACCGGATTGTCAATCGCGACAAATTGCCAAGCATCGCGCAACGCGGGCCGCCGCCGGCCGACAACGATTTGCAAAGCATCCGCCGGCTAGGATGCCGGTTCCGGCGCGTCATGCGGCCGCCGCGGCCACATCATTGCCACGGAAAACGGCATGATGTCGTCATATCAGCTATTTGGCTGGCCGTGGGGGTGGCGGCGCCGCCCTTGATGGAAACCTTGATCGCCATGCGTACCGGCTTCAGCCTCCGCCTCATTCTCGGCCTTGCGATCTGCGCATGCGCGGCCGGCTGCGGCACCATCAACGAGAAGCTGACGGTCGGGATGGCCGACTACATGCCGCAATGGGCGGGCGGGCTGCCGGCCGATGCGCCGCCGCGCCCCGGCTCGCCGAAATATGACGCCTGGCAGCGCGAGATGGAGCGGCGGCGGCAGATGCCGGCGGCGCAGCGCACGGAACTGGAAAAGACCGATCCCAGCGGGCTCGATCCGGTGCATTGATGCGCCGTCCGTCCGCAAGCCGCGGCTCAGTCCATGAACACCACGGTCTTGCGGCCGTTCAGGATCACGCGATCCTCGAGGTGATGGCGCATCGCCCGCGCCAGCACCCGGCGTTCGATGTCGCGGCCCTTGCGCACCAGGTCCGCCGGCGTGTCGCGATGGCTGATGCGCTCGACGTCCTGATCGATGATCGGGCCCTCGTCGAGGTCGCTGGTGACGTAATGCGCGGTCGCGCCGATCAGCTTGACGCCGCGGTCATGCGCCTGGTGATACGGCCGCGCGCCCTTGAAGCCGGGCAGAAACGAATGGTGGATGTTGATGCAGCGGCCGGACAGCCGCGCCGACATCGTATCGGACAGAATCTGCATATAGCGCGCCAGCACGATCAGGTCGGTATCGGTCTTGCCGATCAGGTCGATCACCGCGTCTTCCTGCGCGGCTTTGGTCTCTCTTGTCACCGGCAGATGGTGAAAAGGAATGTCGCCGAAGTCGAGCCCCTTGAAGGTCTCGCGCGGATGGTTGGAGACGATCGCGGTCGGGATCATTTCCAGTTCGCCGGTGCGCCAGCGGTACAGGATGTCGACCAGGCAGTGATCCGAGGTCGACACCAGCAGCATCACGCGGCGGCGCGCCGCCCGGTCGCGCATCTGCCAGACCATCCCGAACCGGCCGGCGACCGCGGCGAACGTGTCGCGCAGCGCGTCCAGCGGCACCGGCGCGTCGCTGGCGTTGAACACCACCCGCATGAAGAACTGTCCGCTGTCGACGTCCTCGAACTGTTGCGCATCGAGAATGTTCTGACCGTTGTCGAACAGGAAGGTCGACACCGCGGCGACGATTCCGGCACGGTCCGGGCAGGACAGGGTCAACACGAATCGATGCTGCGACATGCGGGATATTCGGCCGGGTTGAGTGGGATCGAGACTGGCGGTACGAACGCGCCCGTCGCAGCCCTGCTCTATCACCGGCGGCGGCATTGCGCCAATCCCGTCGCGTGATGCAGGATCGATTCATCGCGACGGACGCAACATTCGGGATACGCCATGGCCGGACGGCTGACTGATTATCGCATCCTGATCCTGGAGACCCGCGAAGAGGCGCAGTTCTCGCGCCTGCTGGCCGAACAGGGCGCGCAGGTGCTGCAATGCCCGATGTTCACCATCGAGGACGCGCCGGACCCGGCGCCGGTCGCGGCCTGGATCGGCCGCTTCATCGCCGATCCGTTCGACGATCTGGTGCTGACCACCGGCGAGGGCCTGCGCCGGCTTCTGAAGCTGGCGCGGCGCAACGGCAATGACGCGGCGTTCGTCGCCGCGGTCGGCAAGGCGCGGCGCTTCGCGCGCGGGCCGAAGCCCGGCCGGGCGCTGCGGGAAATCGGGCTTGAGCCCGACGTGGTCACCGAGGTGCCGACCTCGGAAGGCATTGCCGCGATGCTGGCGCGGTTCGATCTGAACAATCGCCGCGTCGGGCTGCAGCTTTATCCCGACAAGGATCATGCGGTGCTGGTCGGCGCCATCACCGCGCAAGGCGCGCGGGTCGATACCGTGCTGCCTTACGTCTACGACGCGCGCGCCGCCGAGGCCAATATCATGGCGGCGATCGAGGAAATGGCGCAGCGCCGCGTCGATGCGATCGCGCTGACCAGTTCGGGCCAGATCCGCAGGCTGATCGACGTCGCCAAGGCGCGTCACTGCGAGGAGCGGCTGCGCGCCGCGCTCGCCGCGACGCCGATCGCATCGGTCGGACCGGTGGTGTCGGACGAATTGAGGGCGCACGGCTTTCCCACCGACATCTATCCGTCGAACGGCGCGTTCTTCATGAAGCCGCTGATCAGTGCGATGTCTGCCGCGCTGGGCAAGTCGCCTCCCCGCGCGGCGGGGCCGTAGAGGATCGTTCCGCGACCCGATTTATTCCGACGCCTCGATCTTCAGAAGCCTGTGGTTTGCGAGCCCGAGATCGATTGCGAAGACCACCGCCCGCCCGGCGGGCGGCGCGCAATCCTGATTGACCAACAGAAGAGCGGCGCCGGTTCCGGATGGCTTCGCAAGATCGAACCGATGGTTGCGCTGCAGATAGGCGTGAAGCTCCCATTCTTCCCAGACGCTGTCGCACGCGGCTATTTCGGTTTTGCAACTTGCGGCGGAGGGACACAGGTAAGCGGCGATCTTGTCGGCGTCGACGATGATATCGCGATCCCGTCCGGGCTTGCCGACATTGGTCGCCACGACCGCCAGCGACGCCGCGAGCCCCGCGATCAGCAGCATCTGCAGCCGACGCAGCGATCGCTCGCCCAGGCGCCGGCAGACATTCAAGGCGGCCGGCGCGGAACAGCATGCCAGCGCCAGCGCGAAATATTCGAGTGACGGATTATAGTAGAACGTCGCGATCCGGGGGCTGATCAGGATCGGCAGCGACGCCGACAGGCCGACGACCGACAGAAAAATTCCGTTGCGGAGACGGCTGGGCGGCGGATCGCCGGCGGCGGGGTTCTCTGCACCGAGCATCCACGAGGTCAGGCCGAGCGCGCCGGCAAAACACAGCGGATAGATCATCATGCTCACCAGCGACACCACGGCTTTCCAGCCGCCGCCGTCATACCCGCGCGCGCCGGACAGGCTTGAGAACAGTTGATCGACGGCGTAGCGGACCAGGAACCGATGCGGCGCGTCGATCAGCCACAGCGCCAGAATGAAGCAAAGAACCAGAGCGGCTAGGATCGCGGTGTCGAAGACCGCCCGCCGCAGCGAAGGCGCCCGAAACACCGCGGCATGAATCAACGGAACCGCGAGCGGGAACAGGCCGACCGGGCCCTTCGTCAACAGCGCGAGGATGATCGCAACTCCTGCGCCGATGATCAACGAGGCGCTGCGGAGGGCGCCGGCACGCGATGCGGAGCCGTACGCGACGATGATCAGCAACCCCGCCAGCGAGGTGAAGATCATCAGCACGTTTTCGATCAGGCCGTTTGCCAAGGCGGCGCCGATCTTGCCGGAGACGAGGCAGAGGATCAGGGCGAACGCGCCAAGCGGACGATAGAGCGAACCGGCCGGATTCAACTGCCGCCATATCGCCAGCAGGATGACCGCGTTGATCGGCGCGGTCAGTAGCGAGAAGCCCTTCTCGACCGCGAGCGTGTCCCCGAACAGGCTGAAGCCGACCGATTCGATCCACATCAGCAACGGCGGGTGTTCGGCGAAAAACGCGAACAGCGTGTTCGAGAAATGCAGCCGCCACCATTGCCCCTCGCCCATCGCGAAGTTCCTGGCGATCGAGGCGTAAATGGTGCCGTCGAGCAGCATCGATTGCTGGACCAGACGGGACAGCACGTGCAGGCAAAAGATCACCGCGAGCGCGAGCCACAACACAGCCGTCAGCGGCCGCGTCGATTCCGGAGCAGCGGGGCCATGTCGTTTTGCCGCAGTCATTCGGCGGTCCTGATGTCCGATCTGCGGCGACCCGATCAGCGACGATCGGTGGTCCTTCGACGTGCATCGCAGCCGCATAAGCGCCGCGGCGCGATGCTGCCTTATTGCATTCTCGTCCGATGCGAAAGAGCAGTCGCTTCGACGTCCGCCGCCGATTTCACGTCGAGCATATAGCGGGCCGGCAAATTTCCGGCTTCAAGCGATTCATGTTGAAAAATCCCGTCAGTTCGCGCAAACAATGCCGCCGAAGGCCGCAAAATTGAAATAAAAAAGGGAGAAACGACATGCACAAGGCTCTGATGGTGGCGGCGCTGACTCTGTTCGGCACCGCGGCGATGGCGCAGGAAACCGTCAAGATCGGTTACATCGATCCGTTGTCGGGCGGCGGCGCCAGCGTCGGCGAAGTCGGCTTCAAGACGTTCCAGTTCCTCGCCGAAGAGTTGAACGCCAAGGGCGGCATTCTCGGCAAGAAAGTCGAGATCGTTCCGCTCGACAACAAGACCAATCCGCAGGAAAGCCTGATCCAGGCGCAGAAGGCGATCGATGCCGGCGTGCGCTACGTGACGCAGGGCAACGGCTCGGCGGTGGCCGGCGCGCTGTCCGACTTCGTCACCAAGTACAACGAGCGCAATCCCGGCAAGGAAGTCCTGTACTTCAACTACGCCGCGGTCGATCCGGTGCTCACCAACGATAAGTGCAGCTACTGGCACTTCCGCTGGGACGCGAATTCCGACATCAAGATGGAAGCGCTCACCAACTACATGAAGGGCGCGCCGGCGATCAAGAAGGTCTATCTGATCAACCAGGACTACTCGTTCGGCCAGTCGGTGCGCACGCAGGCCCGCGCGATGCTCAAGACCAAGCGTCCGGACGTCGAGGTGGTCGGCGACGAACTTCATCCGCTGCTCAAGATCACCGACTTCGCGCCCTATGTCGCCAAGATCAAGGCGTCCGGCGCCGACAGCGTCGTCACCGGCAATTGGGGCCAGGACATCGCGTTGCTGCTGAAGGCGGCCGCCGATTCCGGCCTGAAGGTGAACTGGTACACCTATTACGCCGGCGGCGCCGGCGGACCCACCGCGATCAAGCAGGCCGGCCTCAACGACCAAGTCTACAGCATCGTCGAAGGGCTGTCGAACATCGATTCGCCGGGAGCGCAGGCCTTCGAGAAGGCCTTCCGCGCGAAATTCGACGGCCAGACCAACGTCTACCCCCGCGCGGTGAACGAAATCCGCATGTTCGCCGCGGCGGCGGAAAAGGCCAAATCGGTCGATCCGGTGAAGGTCGCCGCGGCGCTCGAGGGCATGGACTACGAGGTGCTCACCGGCGGCAAGGGCACGATGCGCAAGGATGACCATCAATTCTTCCAGCCGATGTACATCGCGGTGCTGGGCGAACTGAAGAACAACGAGCCGTTCGACGAGGAAAAGACCGGCTGGGGCTGGAAGCTCGCTTCCAGGATCGACACCCCGCAGACCATGCTGCCGACCACCTGCAAGATGGAGCGGCCGTAAGACTTTCTCCCTCTCCCCGCCTGCGGGGAGAGGGTCGGGGTGAGGGCGCATCGAAGCGAGCCGCGAGGTTCGTGATCGAACGTAACGCCCCCTCACCTGGTTCGCTCGACGATGCTGATGCCTGGCCGAGGCGAACCGACCTCTCCCGGCGGGCGGGGCGAGGTGACGGACGCGACGCGACGCGAGAACTCAACGGTCGAAATCATGCTTGAACTGATCGTCATCTCCACGCTGAACGGCGTCCTGTACGGAATGCTGCTGTTCCTGATGGCGAGCGGCCTCACCGTCATCTTCAGCATGCTCGGCGTGCTGAATTTCGCCCATGCCAGCTTTTACATGCTGGGCGCCTTTTTCGGTTTCCAGATCGCCCGATGGTTCGGGTTCTGGCCGGCGCTGGTGATCGCGCCGCTGCTCGCCGGCCTGATCGGCGCCGCGGTCGAGCGCTACGGCCTGCGACCGGTGCACCGCAACGGCCACGTCGCCGAACTGCTGTTCACCTTCGGGCTCGCCTTTGCGATCGAAGAGATCGTGCAGATCGTGTGGGGCAAAAGCCCGGTCGATTTCCGCGTGCCGCCGCTGCTGGATTTTCCCGCCTTCACGGTGTTCTCGACAAACTATCCCGCCTTCAAGATGTTCATGCTGGCGGTCTCGATCGCGATCTTCCTCGGCCTCCTGCTGGCGCTGAAAAAGACCCGGATAGGGCTGATCGTGCAGGCCGCGCTGACCCATCCGCACATGGTCGGCCATCTCGGCCACAATGTCGGGCGCATCTTCATGATGGTGTTCGGCGTCGGCACGGCGCTGGCCGCGGTCGCCGGCGTGATCGCCGGCCCGGCGCTGGTGACGCAGTCGAACATGGCCGGGCTGCTCGGGCCGATCCTGTTCGTGGTGGTCGTGGTCGGCGGGCTCGGCTCGCTGTCCGGCGCATTCGTCGCCTCGCTGCTGATCGGCTTGGTGCAGACCTTCGCGGTGTCGATGAACGGCTCGCTCGCGGGCGCATTCGGACCGCTCGGCCCGGACTGGGCCGCGACCTGGCTGTCGGACATCTGGAGCGTCACCGTCGCGCAGGTCGCCCCTATCATGCCGTATCTGCTGCTGGTCCTGGTCCTGATCTTCCGGCCGATGGGCCTATTGGGAACGCGCGACACATGACCGACCTCACCGCCCGGATCGCCCCGCCGCTGCCGGCAATGGCGGGCAGACTGAAATTCTACGGCATCTGGGTCGCGGCCGCGCTGGTGCTGCTGATCCTGCCGCGCCTGTTCGCCTCCGGCGGCTCGCTGACCACCTTCAGCCTGATCGGCATCTCGATCATCTTCGCGCTGTCCTACAACATCCTGCTCGGCCAGACCGGGATGCTGTCGTTCGGCCACGCGGTGTATTACGGGCTCGGCGGCTTCCTCGCGATCCACGTCATCAACACCATCGCTGTCAACAAGTGGCCGCTGCCGCTGCCGGTGGTGCCGATGATCGGCGGGATCACCGGCATGCTGTTCGCCGCTCTGTTCGGCTGGGTCTCGACGCAGCGCAGCGGCACGGCGTTCGCGATGATCTCGCTCGGCCTTGCCGAACTGGTGGCATCCTCGGCGCTGATCCTGCGCACGTTCTTCGGCGGCGAGGCCGGCGTCTCCGCCAACCGCACCAAGCTGTTGCGGGTGTTCGGCTGGAATTTCGGCCCGCAGATCCAGATCTACTATCTGGTCGCGGCGTGGACGCTGATCGCCGTGATCGCGATGTATGCGCTGACCCGCACGCCGCTCGGGCGGATGTGCAACGCGGTGCGCGACAATCCCGAGCGGGTGCAGTTCGTCGGCTACGATCCGCACATGATCCGTTACCTCGCGTTCTGCTTTTCCGGCTTCTTCGCGGGCGTTGCCGGCTCGCTGGCGGCGATCAATTTCGAGATCGCCAATTCCGCCTATCTCGGCGCGGTGCAGTCCGGCACCGTGCTGTTCGCCGCCTATATCGGCGGCGTCGGCTTCTTCATCGGCCCGATCGTCGGCGCGATCTTCGTCACGCTGCTGTCGCTCGGGCTGAGCGACCTCACGTCGGTCTGGCAGCTCTATTTCGGGCTGTTCTTCATCGCGGTGGTGATGTTCGCGCCCGGAGGCATCACCGGGCTGTTGATGATGCACGGGCCGCTGATCCGGGCGGGCCTGCTGTCGCGCATGCTGCCGAGCTATCTGGTCGCCTTCGTGCCGACGCTGATGCTGATCATCGGGCTGATGCTCGCGATCGAGACCACCGTGCACTACACGGTCCATCCCGGCGAGGATTCCCGCGTCAAGGCGTTCGGCCTTGCGTTCGACGCGGCAAGCCCGGTCATTTGGGCCGCAGCGCTGATCCTGATCGTCGTCGGCTTTATTCTCGCACGCATGAGTTGGGCGCGGGTCGCGCATGCCTGGGACGACACGCTGACCGCGGCGCGGCAAAAAGAGCTGGCGGCATGAGCAGCGCCATCGAATTGCGCGGCGTCGAGAAGAGCTTCGGCGTCACCAAGGTGATTCAGAACGTCGACCTGACGGTGGCGCAGGGCGAGCGGCACGCGCTGATCGGCCCGAACGGCGCCGGCAAGTCGACGCTGTTCAACCTGATCAGCGGCTACATGGCGCCGACCACCGGCAGCATCCTGCTGCGCGACGAGGTGATTTCCGGCATGCGGCCCTACCAGATCAACCGCCGCGGGCTGTCGCGCTCGTTCCAGGTCACCAACGTGTTCGGTAATATGAGCGTGTGGGAAAACCTGCGCTGTGCGGTGCTGTGGGCCACCGGTCAGCGCTACGCGTTCTGGAAGAACATCGACAAGCTGCCGCAGGTGCGCGAGCGCACCGCGCGCATCCTCGAGGACATCCATCTGACCTCGCGCCGCGACGTGCCGGCCGGTCTCTTGACCTACGCCGAACAGCGCGCGCTCGAGATCGGCATCACCATCGCAGGCGGCGCCGACGTCATCCTGCTCGACGAGCCGACCGCAGGCATGAGCAACAACGAGACCGAACGCGCGGTGGCGCTGATCCGGCGGCTCACCGAGGGCCGCACGCTGCTGATCGTCGAGCACGACATGAGCGTGGTGTTCGGGCTCGCCGACCGCATCTCGGTGCTCGTGTACGGCCAGATCATCGCCTCCGGAACGCCGGAACAAATCCGCGGCAACGCCAAGGTCAAGGAAGCCTATCTCGGCGAGGAGGCGGCATGACGCCGGCCTTATCATTCGTGAAAGTGGAGCAGGCGGCGAAAAGGCATTGCGCGCGCCCTCTCCCATGGGGAGAGAGTTGGGGTGAGGGGGTACGCCGCCAGTTCTGCACGACCCCCCTCACCCGGCGCTTCGCGCCGACCTCTCCCCGGCGGGGAGAGGTGAACTCACACTGCGCCGCAGTTCACTCAGACACGTCGGCGGACTGAACGATGCTCGAAGTCTGCGACCTGCACGCCTATTACGGCAAGAGCCACATCCTGCAGGGCGTCGACATGCATATCGACGCCGGCGAGGTGGTGAGCCTGCTCGGCCGCAACGGCGTCGGCCGCTCGACCACGGTGAAGGCGATCATGGGCGAGGTCGCGCCGCAGGGCACCATCACCTTCAAGGGCGAGAATATCGCCGGCCTACCGAGCTACCGCATCGCGCATCTCGGGCTCGGCTACGTGCCGGAACACCGCGACATCTTTCCGGGCCTCACGGTGCGGCAAAACCTGCTGCTCGGCGTCAAGAACCCGAAGAATCCGGGCAAATGGCGGCTCGACGACATGCTCGACATGTTTTCCAACCTGAAGGCCCGCGCCGATACCGCCGCGGGGGTCTTGTCCGGCGGCGAAAAGCAGATGTTGACGATCTGCCGCACGCTGATGGGCGATCCGGAACTGGTGATGATCGACGAGCCGACCGAGGGGCTGGCGCCGATCATCGTGCAGCAGGTCGGCGACCTGATCGCCGAGATCGCCCGGCGCGGCGTCGCCATCCTGCTGGTGGAGCAGAAGCTGTCGATCGCGCTGCGGATCTCGCACCGGGTCTATGTGATGGGCCATGGCCGGATCGTGTTCGAGGGTTCGCCCGCAGACCTGAAATCCAACGCCGCCGTGCGCAAGGAATGGCTGGAGGTGTAGACGAGGAGCGCCGTCATCCCGCCCGGCGGGCCTCGGCCCGCGTGAGCGGG
>CAXUBE010000061.1:0-11725 GCA_964249215.1 uncultured Rhodopseudomonas sp.
GCGCTGGGCGACACGCTCGGCGGCACCGATCGCGCCACGCTCGCCGCGTTCGTGGACGGGGTGGAGCGCTGGATCGCGGCGAGGCTGCGCGGCGGCGATCCGAATGCAAACCTGGCTCGGCTTGCGCGGCTTGCGGAGGTATGGGAAAAGATCGGCCGCGCCGCGCGCGACACCGAAGACTACAATCTCGAGCGTAAACCGCTGGTATTCTCGGTGTTCGGGCTTCTTGCGGACGCGGTCCGCTGACGCGCCGGTCATGAATGGTGGCCAGCGCCGCCGGGCTCCCATTCTGATCACTGAAAGGCGTTCGCGCAGATGGCGCCCCGGGCTCCCTATTACATCACGACCGCGATCGCCTATCCGAACGGCGCGCCGCATATCGGTCACGCTTACGAGGCGATCGCGACCGACGCGCTGGCGCGCTTCCAGCGGCTCGACGGCCGCGACGTGTTCTTCCTCACCGGCACCGACGAGCACGGCATCAAGATGATGCAGAGCGCGGCGCGCGAGAACGTCGCGCCGATCGACTATGCCACCCGCAACGCCGCGCAGTTCAGGGAGATGGACCGCGTCCTCGACATCTCGTTCGACCGTTTCATCCGAACTTCTGAAGCGCAGCATCACCGCTCCAGCCAGGAAATCTGGAAGCGGATGGAGGCCAATGGCGACATTTTTCTCGACAGCTACGCCGGCTGGTATTCGGTGCGCGACGAGGCTTACTACGCCGAGGACGAGACGATCGTCGGCGAGGACAAGGTGCGGCGCGGCCCGCAGGGCACGCCGGTGGAATGGGTCGAGGAGAAGAGCTACTTCTTCCGGCTGTCGGCCTATCAGGACAGGCTGCTCGCGCTCTATGCCGAGCAGCCGGATTTCATCGGCCCGGAGTCCCGCAAGAACGAGGTCGTGAGCTTCGTCAAAGGCGGGCTGAAGGACCTGTCCATCTCGCGGACCACTTTCGACTGGGGCGTGAAGGTCCCGACCGATCCGGAGCATGTGATGTATGTCTGGGTCGACGCGCTGACCAATTACATCACCGGGGTCGGCTTTCCCGACGAGACCGACGCGAACTGGCGCTATTGGCCGGCCGACCTGCACGTCATCGGCAAGGACATCATCCGCTTCCACGCGGTGTACTGGCCGGCGTTCCTGATGTCGGCGGGCCTCGCCTTGCCCAAGCGCGTCTATGCCCACGGCTTCTTGTTCAACAAGGGCGAGAAGATGTCGAAGTCGGTCGGCAACGTGGTCGATCCGTTTAACCTCGCTGCGCAATACGGCGTCGATCAGGTGCGCTACTTCTTGCTGCGCGAGGTGCCGTTCGGCCAGGACGGCAGCTACAATCACGAGGCGATCGTGGCGCGCATCAATGCCGACCTCGCCAACGATCTCGGCAATCTGGCGCAGCGCTCGCTGACCATGATCGCAAGGCAATGCGACGGCGCGGTGCCGCAGCCCGGCGCGTTCAGCGACAACGACAGGGCGATACTGGCGCAGGCCGACGGCATGCTGGAGCTTGCGCGCGCCGCGATGGCGACGCAGCAGATTCACCAGGCGCTCAACGCGGTTTGGGCGGTGGTCGCCGAGGCCAACCGCTATTTCGCGGGCGAGGCACCCTGGGCGCTGGCGAAGACCGATCCGGCGCGGCAGCGCACCGTGCTGTACGTGACCGCCGAGGTGCTGCGCCAGCTCGCGATCCTGACCCAGCCGGCGATGCCGACCGCGGGCGCGATGCTGCTCGACATCCTCGGCATCGCGCCCGACGCGCGCGATTTCACGCAGCTCGGCGGCGGCGCGCGGATCGTTGCCGGCACCAGGCTGCCGCCGCCCGCGCCGATCTTCCCGCGCTATGTCGAGCCGTCGGCGGCCTGATCGGTGATCGCGCCATGCTGATCGACAGCCATTGCCATCTCGACTTTCCGGATTTCGCCGACGAGCTCGACGCCATCGTCGCGCGCGCCGAGGCCGCCGGCGTGTCGCGCATGGTGACGATCTCGACGCGGGTCCGGAAGCTCGACGCGCTGCTCGCGATCACGCGGCGTTTTCCGAACGTGTTCTGTTCGGTCGGCACGCATCCGCATCATGCCGACGAGGAAGACGGCATTTCTGCCGACGACCTGGTCGCGCTCTGCGCCGATCCCAAAGTGGTCGCGCTCGGCGAAGCCGGGCTCGATTATTTCTACAATAGCGGTTCGCCCGCGGCGCAGGCGCGCGGCTTTCGCGCTCACATCGCGGCCGCGCGCGCCACCGGCCTACCGCTGGTGATCCATACCCGCGAGGCGGACGAGGATTGCGAGGCCATTCTGACCGACGAATTCGCCAAGGGTGCCTTCGCCGCGGTGCTGCATTGCTACACCGGCGGAATGCGGCTGGCGCTGAAAGCGGTCGAGCTCGGGCTGTATGTCGGGTTCACCGGGATTCTCACCTTCAAGAAATCGCAAGCGCTGCGCGAGATAGCCGCGGCATTGCCGGCGGACCGGATCCTGGTCGAGACCGACGCGCCGTATCTGGCGCCGGGTTCATTCCGCGGCAAGCGCAACGAGCCGGCATATGTCGTCGAGACCGCGAAGGTGCTGGCCGCTACGCGCGGCGTCTCGCTGGAGACGATCGCGCGGCAGACCACCGAGAATTTCCATCGGCTGTTTGCCAAGGTGCCGCGCGGAGACCTCGCCGCATGACGCTGACGCTGACCGTGCTGGGATGCGGATCGTCCGCCGGCGTGCCGCGGCCGGCGCTGGGCTGGGGCGCCTGCGATCCTGCCAACCCGAAGAACCGCCGCCGCCGCTGTTCGCTGCTGGCGGAGTTGTCCGCGCCGCAGGGCGTCACCCGCGTTGTGATCGACACCTCGCCGGACCTGCGCGAGCAACTGATCGACGCCGACGTCGATCATATCGACGCGGTGTTTCTCACCCACGAGCATGCCGACCAGACCCACGGCATCGACGACCTGCGCTCGGTGGTGCTGCGACAGCGCAAGCGGATTCCGTTCTACCTCAACGCGCCGACCGCCAAGGACATCCTGCCGCGGTTTTCCTATTGCTTCGTGTCGCCGCCCGGCAGCGATTATCCGCCGATCCTGGACCGGCATGCGATCGAAGCCGGCGAGAGCCGAACCATCGCCGGCAGCGGCGGCGCGCTGACGCTGTCGGCCTTCCTCGTGCAGCACGGCAACATCCCGGCGCTCGGCTACCGGATCGGCAACGCCGCCTACACGCCGGACGTCAACGACATTCCGCCGGAGAGCTGGCCGATGCTGGAAGGCCTCGATCTGTGGATCATCGACGGGCTGCGCTACGCCCAGCACCCCAGCCATTTCTGCCTGAGCGACGCGCTGTCCTGGATTGCGCGGTTTCAGCCGAAACGCAGCGTCATCACCAACATGCACGCCGACCTCGATTACGAGGCGGTGCGCGCGACCCTGCCGGACGGCGTGATCCCCGCTTATGACGGCCTGCGGCTGACGCTCGATTAGTCAGTCCGAGATCGCCTTTGCGGATTTCACCTGATCGCGCAGCACGAATTTCTGGATCTTGCCGGTGGAGGTTTTCGGCAGCGTCGTGAACACCACCGCCTTCGGCGTCTTGAAACCGGACATCTGTTCGCGGCAGAACGCGATGATCTCGGCCTCGCTCGCGCTGGCGCCGTCCTTGAGTTCGACAAAGGCGCACGGCACCTCGCCCCATTTCGGATCGGGCTTGGCGACGACGGCTGCGAACAGCACCGCGGGGTGTTTGTAGAGCACGTCCTCGACCTCGACCGAGGAGACGTTCTCGCCGCCGGAGATGATGATGTCCTTCGAGCGGTCCTTGATGATGACGTAGCCGTATCGGTCGAGCACGCCGAGATCGCCGGTATGAAACCAGCCGCCGGCGAGCGCCTCCCTGGTCGCGGGCTCGTTCTTCAGATAGCCCTTCATCACGATGTTGCCGCGGAACATCACCTCGCCGATGGTCTCGCCGTCGCGCGGCACCTCGCGCATGGTTTGCGGATCGAGCACGGTGACGGCTTCCTGCAGCGGGTAGGGCACGCCCTGCCGGCGCTTCAACTGCGCGCGCTCGGCGACCGGCAGGTCGTCCCATCCCGGCTGCTCGGCGCAGACCGAGGCGGGGCCGTAGACTTCGGTCAGGCCGTAGACATGCGTAATCCTGATGCCGATCGATTCCGCGCCGGCCAGCACCGCCACCGGGGGCGCGGCGCCCGCGATCAGGCCGATCACGGCTTTCGCCGGCGCGGCCTTCGGTGCGTCGGGGGCGTTGATCAGCGTGTTGTAGACGATCGGCGCGCCGGCCATGTGGGTGACGCGGTGCGTTGCGATCAGTTCGAAGATCTTCGCAGGATCGACCTTGCGCAGGCAGACATTGACGCCGGCGGTCGCGGCGATGGTCCAGGGAAAGCACCAGCCGTTGCAGTGAAACATCGGCAGCGTCCACAGATACACCGGATGCTGTCCGAGATGGCCGGCGAGGATGTTGCTGACGGCGTTGAGGTACGCGCCGCGGTGATGCGTCACCACGCCCTTCGGATTGCCGGTGGTGCCGGACGTATAGCCGAGCGCGATCGCGTCCCATTCGTCGTCGGGCCGCAGCCCGACAAAGCCCGGATCGCCGCAGGCGACCGCGGCCTCATATTCCAGGTCGCCGATCCGGCGGCCGCCGGCGAACGCCGCGTCGTCGACGTCGATCACCAGCGGGCGCGCGCCTTTCATCTGCGAAAGCGCGCCCTCGATCACGCCGGCGAATTCCGGATCGACCAGGATGACTTTCGCGCCGCCATGGTCGAGCTGGAATGCGATCGACGCCGGATCGAGCCGGATGTTGAGCGCGTTGAGCACCGCGCCGGCCATCGGCACGGCGAAATGCGCCTCGTTCATCGCCGGGATGTTGGGCAGCATTGCCGCCACCGTATCGCCGCGGCCGATGCCGCGCGCGGCGAGGAACGACGCAAAGCGCCGGCAGCGCTCTCGGGTTTCCCGCCACGTGAAGCTGCGGCGCTCATAGACCGTCCCGACATGGTCGGGATAGACGTTGGCGCTGCGCTCGAGGAAGCTCAGCGGGGTCAGCGCCACGAAATTCGCCGCGGTCTTGTCCAGACCGATGCCGTATTGGCCTTCCGAGAGACTCATGCGCGATGCCTCGACAGTAGTGTTCCTACAGGAACCCGATCGAGATCCACGGGAACGCGGCGACGAGCACCAGACCGGCCAGCAGCGCCAGCAGATAGCCGAGGATCGGCCTGATGCCGTCGGCCGGATCGACCCGGCCGATCGCGCAGGCCGCATAATAGCCGACGCCGAACGGCGGCGCGAACAGCCCGATGCCCATCGCCAGGATCACGATCATCGCATAATGCACTTCGTGGACGCCGACCAGCCTGGCGATCGGAAACAGCAGCGGGCCGAACAGCACGATCGCGGGAATGCCTTCCAGCACGCTGCCGAGGATGACGAAGGCCAGGATCGAGACCGCGATGAAGCTCGCGGCCCCGCCGGGCAGGCCGGTCATCGCCGCCGCCAAGGCGCGGGAGAAGCCGGACTGCGTCAGTCCCCAGGCCATGCCCGTCGCGGTGCCGATGATGAGCAGGATCGCGCCGGAGAGGCACGCGGTGTCGACCAGCATCGGCAGCAGGCGGCGCCGGTCGAACTGGCGATAAATCAGAATGCCGGCGATCAGCGCGTAGACGATGCCGATGGTCGAGACTTCGGTCGCGGTGGCGATGCCTTCGACCACGGCGAAGCGGATCACGAACGGCAGCGCCAGCGCGGGCAGGGAGACGACGAAGGCCCTGGCGATGTCGCGGCCGGAGGCCTTGCGGACGTGGCTCAGGTCCTCGCCGCGGTAGCGCCACCACACCAGCACCGACAGCGTGATCGCCAGCACCGCTCCCGGCAGTTTTAATGATTTGTAGAGCTCCGAGATCTACACCCCGGTGACCGAGCCGATCGTGATCAGCACCAGGCTTGGCGGGATGGTCTCGGTCTGCGCGCCGGTCGCCGCCAATAGCGCGACCAGATCGCCGGGGCGGGCGCCCCGCGCCTTCATTTCCGGAAACAGCACCGGCGCCACCGCCGCCATGTCCGCCGCCTTCGAGCCGGAGATGCCCGACACCAGATACATGGCGCCGAGCAGCACGTAATGCAGCCCGCCGCGGACGTGGCCGAGCAGGCTCGAAAGAAACGCCACCATCGCCCGCGCCATGCCGGTCATCTCGATCAGCAGGCCGAGGAACACGAACAGCGGCACCGACAGCAGTATCAGATGGCTCATGCCCTCGTCCATCCGCCCGACCAGCACCATCAGCGGCGTGTGGGTCGTCAGCGCCATGTAGCCGAAGATCGCAAGGCCGAAGCCGAACGCGATCGGCACGCCGGAGAACACGCAGAGCGCGACGACGCCGACGAAAAAGATGATCAGATTGAGATTGCCGAGCTGACGCAGTAGCGGCTGCGCCAGCCAGAACATCCCGATGATCGCCGCGACCGTCGCCGCCGCCGCCAGCACGCTGCGCGCTCTGCCGAACCGCAGCAGCCGCAGCAGGGCGAACAGCGCCATCATCGTGATGCCGGCCGGCAGCGCCGCGGCGCGGAAGCTGTTGGCGATCTGCAGCGCGGGCGTCGTGATGTAGCTTTCCTCATAGGCGTATTCGTAAGCCGGCCAGACGATCAGCAGCAAAAACGCCAGTGCCGAACAGGTCGCGATGAGGTCCAAAAACGCCCACGCCGCCGGTCCCGCGCTCGCCACCAGCGCCGTCATCCGCATGTGCTCGCCGCGCCGGAACGCGACCGCGGCGCCGAGCATCGCCAGCCACAGGAACAGGATCGAGGACAATTCGTCCGACCAGATCAGCGGCCGCCGGAAGCCGTAACGCGCGACCACGCCGATGAAAAGTATCACGACTTCCGCGACCACCAGCACGGCCGCCGGGATTTCCACCAGCGCGCCGAGTAAGCGATCGGTGAGCGACAACACGCTGTCGCGGCGGGAGAGGGGAGCCCTTTCCCGCATCTCGCCGGCGTCGCCGAGCGCGATGTCGTGCACGGCCATCGTTTCGGGTCCCCAGAGTTCAGCTCGCTGCGTTGAGCGTCCTGCCGCCGCGATCAGCCGAGCCTGCCGACGGATTTTTCCAGGATGGCCCAGGCCTCCTCGCCGTATTTGCCCTGCCATTCCTTATAGAAGCCCGCCGATTTCAGCTTGTCGCGGAAGGGCTCGGGCTTGAGGTCGTTGAACACCAGGCCCTTTGCTTCGAGATCGCCGCGCAGATTGGCGTTCAGCCTGGCCACGTCCTCGCGCTCCTTCATGCCGGCGGCGTTGATGTTCTTGGCCATGATGTCGCGCAGGTCCGCCGGCAGCTTCTCCCAGGCGCGGCGGTTGGCGAGGAACCAGTAGCCGTCCCACATGTGGTTGGTCAGCGAGCAGAACTTCTGCACCTCGTAGAATTTCGCGGTGGAGATGATCGCCAGCGGATTTTCCTGGCCCTCGACCACCCTGGTCTGCATCGCCGAATAGACCTCGCTGATGTTGATCGAGGCCGGCGCCGAATCGAACGTCTTGAACATCGAGGTCCACAGCGGCGAGACCGGCACGCGGATCTTGAAGCCTTTCAGGTCGTCGGGGCTGGTAATCGGCTTTGTCGACGACGTGATCTCGCGAAAGCCGTTGTCCCAGATCTTGTCCATCACGACCAGATTGGCCTTGCTGATCTCGCCGCGAATGAAGGCGCCGAGGTCGCCGTCCATCGCCTTCCACACCGTGTCGTAATTCGAAAACGCGAAACCGATGCCGTTGATCGACGCTGCCGGCACCAGCGTCGCCAGGATCAGGCCGGACAGCGTGAAGAACTCGACGCCGCCGGAGCGGATCTGGCTCAGCATGTCGGTGTCGGAGCCGAGCTGGTTGTTCGGAAACACCTGCAGGTCGACGCGGCCGTTGGTCTCGGTCCTGATCGCCGCCGACATCTCGCGGGCGCGGATGTTCATCGGATGGGTGTCGGGGAGGTTGTTGGCGTATTTATAGACGAATTCGGCGCTCTGCGCCCGCGCCGCCCATGGCGCCGCGACGCCGCCGGCGACGAATGCCGCCGCCGACGCTTTCAACAATGTCCGACGTGACACGCGCATGCCGTTTCTCCCTGATTAGTCTTTCCGGCCATTGTTGCCTGGCCATTGTCTCTGGTCATCATCCAATGCGGGCCCGGTCAAGCGATTTCGGGCTCGGCCTATTCGCCGTCTCGATGCGCCGGGGACAGACCGAGCCCCGAATGCAAATGATATCGCTGACTCTCCGGGGCAATTTATATTCCATAATATACCTTATGCGAATCCGGGACGTGCGAGCACGAACCAGCCGACCAATTCTTGGCGCGGGCATCCAATTCTTGGCGCGGCATCGGCGGCGCCTTAAGACACGGAGTGAACGTGTGGTCCGTCCGTGCGTTCGGCCTCGACTTTCCGCACGGCCTTCATCGTCAACATTGCGGGCTCGCTGACCATTGGTCTGATCGCCGGGTAATTTCGAACGCCGCTTCATCTTCCCTTGCGTCAGGACCCTCATCGAGAATGCGACCCTTCTGCATCGCAAGGCGTGTGCCAAGCCCTAGGGGATTGACAAATATGGCGTTCTCGAAATCTGGGTGGAGATATCCGTCGTCTTTCACGACGCCGACCGTCGTAAAAGCGGACGGATCGAACGCTCGCAAGCAGCCCCGGAGGCCCCTTCACGGAGACGCAATATGACGGGGATGTTGAAGGCTCTGGTGTCCCGGTCCGCGCTGATCGGCGCAGCGCCGGTCTTGATCGCCCTGATGCTCAGCGGCATCATCTCGTTCAGCTACAACCGCCTGCTCAAAGAGTACCGCGACGACGTCGATCACACGTTCCAGGTGATGTCGACGATTGATAGCGCGTTGCTCCAGTT
This sequence comes from uncultured Rhodopseudomonas sp., assembly GCA_964249215.1. Taxonomy (GTDB): domain Bacteria; phylum Pseudomonadota; class Alphaproteobacteria; order Rhizobiales; family Xanthobacteraceae; genus CAXUBE01. Next base: position 8,904 of record CAXUBE010000061.1, read on the forward strand.
GCAGGACGCCGAAACCGGCCAGCGCGGATTCATAATTACCGGAGACGAACGCTATCTCGCCCCGTTCGAGGCGGGCCGCGCCAGGCTGTCCGAAGTTCTTTCAAAACTGGACCAATTGGCATCCGACAATGCCCAGCAGCGATCGCGTATCCAAACGATGAAGCGGCTCGCGGAGGACAAGCTCGGTGAACTTGAAGACACCATCACCACCCGCAAACGGGACGGCTTGGAGCTTGCGCGATTGAAGGTGATCGGAAGCGCAGGCAAGGAAGCGATGGACAACTTCCGCAAGGTCGCCGCCGAAATGCGGAGGGCGGAAACGGACCTGTTCGATGCCCGTCTCGCCAGCGCGCGCTTCGCCGAACGAATGATGATCTTCGTCGCTGTCGCGTGCGTCGCGCTGTCCCTGGCGGGCCGGTTCGCGGCGTTCCTGCTCAAGTACCGCGTGGAAAAGTCGGCACGGACCGGGTGAATGCCGATCCATAAACCTGGGCTCAGTCGACGTCTCTACGTTTGCCCAGGCCGTATTTCTCCGCCTTGGCGTGCAGTAACTGTCGATGGATGCCCAGGCGGCGCGCGGCTCCCGCCCGATTGCCTTTCGATTCCGTCAGCGCCTCGGCGATCAAACGGCGCTCAAGCTTTTCCACCGCCGGTGAGAGTTGGCCGTCGCCGCCATCATCCTCTGCGTCGGGGCCCGGCGACGTCGTCAGAATATGCATTCGGCTGGGCGGCTATTTGCGGGCCAAAGGCCGCGCGCCGGCCCTATTTGAGCGCGTCTGGAAACCGGACCGTGGTGCCGAGCGTGATCCAGTTGGCGTTCTCGCCCGTGATGTTGTGCCCGAGGATCAGATCGACCGAGAAGATGTCGTTCGGGCGGTAGCGCACGCCGGCCTGCGCGCGCGGCCGCGTCACGCTCGACAATTCGGTGGCGGGACCGGCAAGGCCGTAGCCCTCGATCGTGAGCTGCAGCGTCTCGGTGAACTTCCAGTCGAAGCCGAGCCCGTAGCTCAGATAATGCCGGTCGATGGTGCGGTCCCACAGCCAGCCGCCATTGATGTTGAAGCGCATCGTCTCCGACAGCCGGTAGGTCGCCGGAATGATGGCGAAGATCGCGGTGCTGGCGCCGCTCGCCGCGTCCACGAGGGCGCCGGCCTCGAAGGAATAGCCGAACCGGCCGATCCCGGTCGGCGCCAGCACGAACTTCGCTTTCGGCGCCAGCGTCGTGCTCCAGTCGCCGTCGCTGCGCGCGCGGTCGGCCTGCAACGTCAATTCGACCGGCCGGCCGATGTCGACGACGCAGGACGGATTGGCGACCGCGGAAAAATCCGTGTTGGTCGCTGTCGAGATCCAGCTTTCGAGCTTGCACGATCCGACGTCGGAGATATCCGCGGCGTCCACCGCATAGGCGCCGTTCGCGGCGCGGCCCTCGCCGCCGGCGATCGACGTCGCCGCGGCCAGCGCGCAGACGAACGGCAGCAAATGCGCGACGCGGGTCATCGCGAAAAGCTAGCAGACGCCGCGCTCGACAGCGCGCTAAAATCGCGATTATCCTCGGCCATGCACGACCACGACCACGACCGCGACGATCACGATCATCCGGAATTGTCCGACATCGAGCTGCGCGTCCGCGCGCTGGAAACGGTGCTGACGGAAAAAGGCTATGTCGATCCCGCCGCGCTCGATGTTCTGATCGAGACCTATGAGAGCAAGGTCGGCCCGCGCAACGGCGCGCAGGTGGTGGCGCGGGCCTGGAGCGATCCGGCGTTCCGCGCCCGGCTATTCACCGACGCGACCGCCGCGATCGCCGAACTCGGCTATCGGGGCCGTCAGGGCGAACTCATGGTCGCGCTGGAGAACACGCCGCAGCGTCATCACCTCGTCGTCTGCACGCTGTGCTCGTGCTACCCTTGGCCGGTGCTGGGGCTGCCGCCGGTATGGTACAAGTCGGCGCCCTACCGGTCCCGCGCGGTGAAAGACCCGCGCGGCGTGCTGCGCGAGTTCGGCGTCGAGCTGCCGCGCGAGACCGAGATCAGGGTGTGGGATTCCACCGCCGAGGTGCGATATCTCGTGATCCCGATGCGCCCGCCCGGCACCGAAGGTTTCAGCGAAACCCAGCTCGCCGATCTGGTGACGCGCGACAGCATGATCGGCACCGGCCTCGCCGGATCGTCCGGCGCGGGCTGATGGACGGCGCGCATGACATGGGCGGCGTGACCGGCTTCGGCGCGGTGGTGCCCGAGCCGGGCGAGCCGCCGTTTCATGCCGCGTGGGAACGGCGCGCCTTTGCGCTGACGCTGGCGATGGCGCGGCCCGGCGGCTGGAATATCGACATGTCGCGGTTCGCGCGCGAGGACCGCCCGCCGCAGCAATATCTGGCGCTGAGCTACTTCGAGCTCTGGCTCGCCGGTCTCGAGCGGCTGATGCAGGAGCGCGGCCTCGTCACCCGCGACGAGATCGCAGCCGCCCGACCGCTGCATCCGGCGAAGCCCGCGACGGTGCTCGCGGCCGGCGAGGTCGCCGCGATGCTGAGGCGCGGCGCGCCGACCGAACGCGCCGCCACGCACCCCGCTCCGTTCGCCGTCGGCGACAAGGTCCGTGCCCGGAACATCCATCCAGCGACGCACACCCGGCTGCCGCGTTATGTCCGCGGACATCTCGGCAGCATCGCGCGCGCGCACGGCTGCCACGTGTTCGCCGACAGCCATGCCCGCGGCGCCGGCGAGGCGCCGCAATGGCTCTACACCGTAGCGTTCGCGGCCCGCGACCTGTGGGGCGGCGGCGCCGATGCGTCGGTCACGATCTCGGTCGATGCGTGGGAATCC
>CAXUBE010000062.1:0-11637 GCA_964249215.1 uncultured Rhodopseudomonas sp.
GCGCAAAGCCGGCGACCTCGCGGCATGTGAGGCCGGCGGCCCGGCGGCTACTCGGCCGGCACCGGAAACGTCAGCCGCGCCCGCGTCCCCGGCTCGCGCCGCGCATACTGGATCTCGCCGCCGACATTGCCGGCCATCGCGTTCACCAGCCGCGTCCCGAGCCCGGTGCCCCTGGCAGGCGCGCCGTCGACGCGGCCGATGCCGTCATCCTCGACCAGCAATTCGCCCTGCCCGTCCGGCAGCCGCTTCAGGTTGACGCGAACCTCGCCGCGCTGGCCGGGATAGGCGTATTTGAACGCGTTGGTCACCCATTCGGTGACCACCATGCCGAGATTGATGCTGGAATCGGTCGGCAGCTTCAGCGGCTCGAGGTGATAGTCGAGCGAGGCGCCGTGTCCCTCGCTCTGCATCGAGCTTTGCAATTGCCGCAGCAGCCCCGACAGATATTCGTCGAGCGCGACCAGGCGCGCGTCGCCCGAATTGTAGAGCTGCTTGTGGACGTCGGCGATCGCGTGAATCCGCGCCTCGGTCTCGCCGAGCGCCACCTTGGCGTCCTGATTGGCGACCGCGTTGGACTGCAGCCGCACCAGCGACGCCACCATCATCAGGCTGTTGGCGACGCGGTGATTGACCTCGGCCAGCAGCACCTCGGCGCGGTCGAGAGCCTTGCCGAGCGCCGAGGTGCGCTCGCGCACCCGCCGCTCCAGGCTGATATTGAGCTCGCGGATTTCGTCGCGGGCCGCGGCGATCTCGTTGGTGTAGCGGATGCCCACGAAGGTGACGCCGCCGACCACCAGCACGATGATGACGCCGCCGACCAGCGACACCAGGCGCAGCCGCGTCGCATTGGCGCTCTGCTCGGCCACCCCCGTGGTCAGGCGTTCGTCGGTGCTGCGGATCAGGCTGGAGAGATAGACATTGGCCTCGTCCATCAGCGCCTTGCCGCGATTGGTGCGAAACATCGCCAGCGCTCCGGCATCGTTCTGCGCGTCCTTGAGCATGATGGTCTGGTCCATTTCGTCGATCTTCTCGGCGATGACGACAGAAAGCCTGTCGAGCAGGTTCTTGGTGTCCGGATACGGCGCCAGCAGCGATTTCAGCTTTGCGATCTGCGCCTGCGCCGAGGCTTTGGCGCTGTCATAGGGCGCGAGATAGATTTCGTTGCCGTTGACCAGAAAGCCGCGCTGGCTCGATTCGGCGCTCTGGATCGCGCTGCGCAATTCGACCGCGGCGACGCGGGTGTCGCGCGCCTGCTCCATATCGCCGGAATAAATCCGCGCGCGCTCGCCGAGCCAGACCGTGGTTCCGACGATGCCGAGAAGCGCCAGAAATCCGATGGCCAGCAGCAGACTGGTATATTGGACGACAAAGCGTCCCGAAATCGGCATGACCTGCGGTCTCGTCCATTCCCCGTCGCACGGCCAAGTCCCGCCGCCCTGTCCCGGCGGTCGGGTTCCCATCTGCCGCGTCGCAAGCTTACCATGGCGGGCGGCGGATCACGACAAAATGCGCAGCGCGCATGGCTGGGGTCGGATGATCGCCGCAGCCGTGACGCGGCCGTCAGCCGGCGGAAAACACCCGGCTGGCGAGCACGTCGGCGGGCTCCAGCGACATGATGTCGTCGGCGGTCACCACGCGGTCGAGGTCGGCGACCAGCCGGTTGGCCTGGCGCAGCCGCATCCGGTCGAGCGCGTTGCGGATCGAGCGGGCATTGGAGAACAGCGGCTGGGTCTTGCGCAGCGCGATGTAGCGGGTGAACGCCTCGCGCGACGCCGCGGTGAACTTGTAATTCATGTCGCGCAGCATGATCTCGGCGATAGCCAGCAATTCGTCGTCGGCGTAGTCCGGAAAATCGATGTGGTGCGCGATCCGGGAGCGGAAACCCGGATTGGAGGCGTAGAACTTGTCCATCCGGTCGCCATAGCCGGCGAGGATCACCACCAGATCCTCGCGCTGCGATTCCATCACCTGCAGCAGGATCTCGATCGCCTCCTGGCCGTAGTCGCGCTCGTTGTCCGGGCGATGCAGATAATACGCCTCGTCGATGAACAGCACGCCGCCCATGGCCTTTTTCAGGATCTCCTTGGTCTTCGGCGCGGTGTGGCCGATATATTGCCCGACCAGTTCGTCGCGGGTGACGGAGATCACCTGGCCGCGGCGCACGAAGCCCAGCCCATGAAGAATGCCGGCGATCCGCAGCGCCACCGTGGTCTTGCCGGTGCCGGGATTGCCGGTGAACGACATGTGCAGCGTCGGCACCTCCGTGGTGAGGCTCATGCGCTTGCGGATGCGCTCGATCAGCAGCAGCGACGCGATCTCGCGGATGCGCGTCTTGACCGGCTTCAGCCCGATCAGCTCGCGGTCGAGCTGGTCGAGCACGTCGCCGATGCCGACGGCGTTGAATTCCGCACGCAGATCGATGCCGTCGGCAGCCGGGGGCGCGTCAGCAGGCTGTGGTCTTTCGCCGGTCATGTCGTGCTTTCGCAGCCGATCAATGTTTTCGCTGATGACATCGTGGTGACGCCAATCGACCGGCAGCGGGCTCCCTTCTCCCATGGCGAGAGGTGAGCAGAACATGCGCGCTGCCAATGTGAACGCAACATCTACTGGTCGCCGTAGCGCGTGCCTTCGGGACGATCGACGGCGTAGGACACCGTGGTGTAGCGGACGTTACGGCCATCGACCTCCTGCCGCAGCAGCCGGAAGCCCGCCTCCTCCTTTGGCCGGTTGACGATGAAGGAAATGCGCACCGATTCCCACCCATGCGTCGAGTCGAAACCGGACATGCGGATGTAGCGGTCACCGTAGACCTTCCGGCATTCGGCCAGCTCCATCATGATTCCGGCGGCATCGCGCAGGTCGAACATCGGCAGGCCCCACATGTCCCAATAGGTGTTGCGGGGATGCGGGTCGTCGGTGAATTCGAGATTCACCGCCCAGCCGTTGTCGAGGCAGTACTGGACCTGCGCGGTGATCTGCTCGTCGGTCAGATCGGGCAGAAACGAAAAGCATCCCTGGGTCAAACGCATGATGGTTTCTCCTCACATCGCCGGCGTGGCGGTCGGAACGAAATCGGGTGAATCGGTGGACTCGTAGTTGAAGGTGATATCTTTCCAGACCTCGAGCGCGTCGCGCAGCGGGGTGCAGGTCTGCGCGGCCTTGGCCAGAATCTCCGGACCCTCGTGCAGATAGTCGCGGCCCTCGTTGCGCGCGAGGATCATCGCCTCCAGCGCGACGCGGTTGGCGGTCGCGCCGGCCTGGATCCCCTTCGGATGGCCGATGGTGCCGCCGCCGAACTGCAGCACCACGTCCTCGCCGAGATGGTCGAGCAGTTGATGCATCTGGCCGGCGTGAATGCCGCCCGAGGCCACCGGCATCATCTGGTTCAGGCTCGCCCAGTTCTGGTCGAAGAAAACGCCGTGCTCCAGCGTCGTCGGATTGAAGTCCTTGCGGCAGATGTCGTAGTAGCCGCGCGTGGTCGCCGGATCGCCTTCGAGCTTGCCGACCACGGTGCCGGCATGGATGTGATCGACGCCGGCAAGCCGCATCCACTTCGCGATGACGCGGAACGACACGCCGTGCAGGCGCTGGCGCGTATAGGTGGAGTGCCCGGCGCGATGCAGATGCAGGATCATGTCGTTGCGCCGCGCCCATTTCGCCATCGACTGGATCGCGGTGTAGCCGATCACGAGATCGATCATGACGATGACCGAGCCGAGCTGCTTGGCGAAATCGGCGCGCTCGTACATGTCCTCCATGGTCGCGGCGGTGACGTTGAGATAGGTGCCCTTGACCTCGCCGGTCGCCGCCTGCGCGCGGTTGACGCCTTCCATGCAGTACAGAAAGCGGTCGCGCCAATGCATGAAGGGCTGCGAGTTGATGTTCTCGTCGTCCTTGCAGAAGTCGAGCCCACCCTTTAGCGCCTCGTAGACCACGCGGCCGTAATTGCGGCCGGACAGGCCGAGCTTCGGCTTCACGGTGGCACCGAGCAGCGGGCGGCCGAACTTGTCGAGCCGTTCGCGCTCGACCACGATGCCGGTCGCAGGTCCCTGGAACGTCTTCACATAGGCGATCGGCAGCCGCATGTCCTCCAGCCGCAGCGCCTTCAGCGGCTTGAAGCCGAACACGTTGCCGATGATCGAGGCGGTGAGGTTGGCGATCGAACCCGGCTCGAACAGATCGAGGTCGTAGGCGATGTAGGCGAAGACGCTGCCGGGCGCGTTCGGCACCGGGTCGACGCGGTAGCACTTGGCGCGATACTTCTCGGCGGCGGTCAGCCGATCGGTCCATACCACCGTCCAGGTCGCGGTCGAGGATTCGCCGGCGACCGCCGCGCAGGCCTCGATCGGATCGACGCCGTCCTGCGGCGTCACCCGGAACAGCGCGATGATGTCGGTGTCCTTTGGCACGTAGTCGGGCTCCCAATAGCCCATCTTCTTGTATTCCATCACGCCGGATTTGTAGCGTTCCTTGCCGCGCACGGTCATCGAGATTTCGTTCATGTCGATCTCCTCTTCGTTGGGTTTGGCCGGCCGGCCCGGTCGAGATTCATACGGTGCGCCGCTTGCGTTCCATCAGTTGCAGGATCAGCGGCGTGAGGATCAGTTGCATCGCCAGATCGAGCTTCGAGCCGTGAATCACGATCGAATTGGCGCGCGACATGAAGCTGTTCGGGATCATCGACAGCAGATACGGGAAATCGATGCCGCGCGGATTCTTCAGGCGGATCACCACCATCGATTCGTCCGGAGTAGGGATCCAGCGCGCGATGAACGGATTCGAGGTGTCCACCGTCGGCACGCGCTGGAAGTTGATGTCTGTCTCGGCGAATTGCGGACAGATGTAGTTCACGTAGTCCGGCATACGCCGCAAAATCGTGTCGGTCACCGCCTCCGCGGTGTAGCCGCGATCCATGCGGTCGCGGTGCAGCTTCTGAATCCACTCCAGATTGATGACCGGCACGACGCCGATCTTGAGGTCGGCGTGCTGGGCGATGTTGACCTTGTCGGTCACCACCGCGCCGTGCAGGCCCTCGTAGAACAACAGGTCGGATCGTTCGGGAAGCTCTCCCCACGCGGTGAAGTGTCCCGGCTCGGCGCCGTACAGCTTGGCCTCCTCGTCATCGTGCACGTAGTGTCGCGTGGTGCCGGTGCCGGCCTCGCCGTAATCGCGAAACAGCCGCTCCAGTTCCTCGAACAGATTGGTCTCGGGGCTGAAATGGCTGAAGTGCTTGTTGCCGCGTTCGGCTTCCTCCGCCATCCTGGCGCGCATTTCGCCGCGATTGTAGCGATGGAACGCATCGCCTTCGATATAGGCGGCCGCGACGCGTTCGCGGCGGAAGATGTTCTCGAACGTCTTCTTCACCGAGGTGGTGCCGGCGCCGGACGATCCGGTGATCGAAATGATCGGATGGCTGCGCGACATCGCCCGGCCCTAACGAAACAGGCCGCGGCGCGCGAACAACGGCGCGTCGCTGTTGTCGTACATCGGCTCGATGCCTTCGTGGATCACGGCGACGTCGCGCACGCCGCGGACCGAGCCCATGATCAGCGGCACGCGCTGATGCGGCGTCTTGGCGCCGAGCTCCAGGATGCGGCGCCGGCCGGTGGAGGCCGCACCGCCGGCCCATTCCATCACCAGCGCCATCGGATGCGCTTCGTACAGCAGCCGCAGCCGTCCCTCGCGATAACCCGGGCGCGCATCGGCGGGATAGAGAAACACGCCGCCGCGCACCAGGATGCGCAGCGCCTCGGCCACCAGCGAGCCGATCCAGCGCATGTTGAAATCGACCTCGCCGCCGCCATGGACGCCGGCGAGGCACTCGTCGATGTATGTGCGCACCGGGCCGTGCCAGTGCCGGCGGTTGGAGGCGTTGATGGCGAATTCGGGCGTATCGGCCGCCACCTTCACCGCTTCGTTGACCAGCAGGAATTCCTGCGTGCGGCGGTTGAGGATGAAGATGTCGACGCGGCCGTCATGGGCGAGCACCAGCGTGGTCTGCGGGCCGTAGACCACGAAGCCCGCCGCGCATTGCGCGGTGCCGGGCTCGAAGAAGGTCGACAGGATGTCGTTGCTGCGCGGCCGCAGCGAGAAGATGGTGCCGACCGAAATGTTGTTCTCGAGTTGGCCGAACCGTCGAGCGGATCGATCGCGACGCACAACGGCGCGTCGGGATCGAGCGTCTCCGGCAACGCCGCTTCTTCAGACAGCACCGCGGCCACCGGCGCCCGCCGCAACGCAGCGCGCATGATGTCGTCGGCGGCGACGTCGATGTCCTTCTGCCGATCGCCGTCAGTATTGACGCCGCCGTTTGCGCCGGTGATGCCGGCAAGCGGCCCGTCCGCGATCAGCGCGGCGAGCTCGATCGCGGCGGAAGCGACGGCCTCGATCACCTGCGCGATCGCCGCGCCGTGCTGGGTGCGCGGCGCCGCCCGATCGAGATGCGAACGCAAGGTGGCGCGCTCGTCCATGGCCGTCCCTCTCGACGCGTCCTCTGCGGGACGCTTTGTGCTGCGGTTGCCCGTCCGCGATAAACCGAGACAACCGCACTTTGCCGGATTAGTAAAATTTTGATATCTTTGGCATTGGCATAGATTTTATTATATTGACGGCACGATGACCGAACGGTTTTCCCGCGAAGTGACGTTGCGGCAGTTGCGCGCATTGGCGCTGCTGCAGAAGCACCGCTCGGTGACCGCGGCGGCGAAGCAGTTGCATCTCACCCAGCCCGCGGTGACGCTGCAATTGCGCAACCTGCAGGCGCTGGCGGGGCTGCCGCTGATCCAGCGCACCGCCGACGGCATGCTGCTGACCGATGCCGGGCGGCACGTGCTGGCGCTGTCGGAGCGGATCGAGGCCGCGATCGGATTGTGCGAGACCTCGCTCGACATGATCGCGGGCAGGACCGCCGGACGGATCGCGATCGGCGCGGTCAGCACCGCGAAGTACTTCGTGCCGTTCGCGATCGCCGGATTTTCCCGGCTGCATCCGAACGTCGACGTGTCGCTCTCGATCGGCAACCGCCAGGAGATCGGCACCGCGCTGCGCGGCTACGAACTCGACATCGCGATCATGGGCCGGCCGCCGGCGGACGTGCCGATGAACGTCCACCTGATCGGCGATCATCCCCATGTCATCATCGCGCCGACCGGGCATCGGCTGGCGCGGAAACCGCGTCTCGCGCCCGGCGCCTTGGCCGGCGAGACCTTCCTCACCCGCGAGCCGGGCTCCGGCACGCGCGGGCTGATGGAGCAGATGTTCGAGAGCGCCGGCGTGCGTCCCACGCTCGGCATGACGATGAGCAGCAACGAAACGCTGAAGCAGGCGGTGATCGCCGGGCTCGGCATCGCCTTTATCTCCGCGCATACGGTGGCGACGGAACTCGACGAGCGGCGCCTGGTGACGCTCGACGTCGAGGGCATGCCGGTGGTGCGGCAATGGTTCGTGCTGTCGCGCAAGGACAAGGTATTGCTGCCGCCGGCGCAGGCGATGCTGGATTTTCTCAGCGCGAAGGGCGCCCAGTTCCTGCCGCGCACCCATCATCGTTTGCGCCTGACGCGATCTAGGCCGCGGCGTTGATCGAGCTACGCCGCCTTGGCGAGGCCGACCTCGGCCCAGATTTCCGCCAGCGCCTGCACAAGATGCTCGATGTCGGCGTCGGTGTGATGCGGCGACGGCGTGATGCGCAGCCGCTCGGTGCCGCGCGGAACGGTCGGGTAGTTGATCGGCTGCACATAGATGCCGTAGCGGTCGATCAGCACGTCGCTGATCTCTTTGCACAGCACCGGATCGCAGACCATCACCGGCACGATATGGCTCGGATTGTCCAGATGCGCGACGCCGGCGGCGTCGAGCCGCGCCCGCAGCCGCCTGACGCGGTCCTGGTGGCGCTCGCGCTCGGCCGAGCTTGCCTTCAGATGGCGGATGCTGGTCAGCGCGCCCGCGGCCACCGCCGGCGGCAGCGACGTGGTGAAGATGAAGGCCGAGGCGAAACTGCGGATGAAATCGCAGATCGTGGCGGACGCGGCGACGTAGCCGCCGATCACGCCGAACGCCTTGGCAAGCGTGCCTTCGATCACCGTGAGGCGATGGCTGAGGCCCTCGCGGTCGGCGATGCCGCCGCCGTTCGGGCCGTAGAGGCCGACGCCGTGGACTTCGTCGAGATAGGTCATGGCGTTGTAGGCATCCGCGACGTCGCAGAGCTCTGCGATCGGCGCGATATCGCCGTCCATCGAATACACCGATTCGAACGCGACCAGCTTCGGCGCGTGCGGATCGAGATCGGACAGCTTGCGCTCGAGGTCGCGCGGGTCGTTATGCGCGAAGATGCGCGTCTCGGCGCGGGAATGCCGGATGCCCTCGATCATCGAGGCATGGTTGAGTTCGTCCGACAGGATGGTGCAGCCCGGCATCCGCGACGCCAGCGTCGAGAGCGAGGCCATGTTGGAGACATAGCCCGACGTGAACAGCAGCGCCGATTCCTTGCCGTGCAAATCGGCGAGCTCGCGCTCCAGCAGCACGTGGTAATGATTGGTGCCCGCGATGTTGCGGGTGCCGCCGGCGCCCGCGCCGCAACTGTCGAGCGCCTCGTGCATCGCCGCCAGCACCGCCGGGTGCTGCCCCATGCCGAGATAGTCGTTGGAGCACCACACCGTGACATCTTCCGCGCCCGCGGGATGATGATGCTTGGCGCGCGGGAACGCGCCGGCCTTGCGTTCCAGGTCGGCGAACACGCGGTAGCGGCCTTCGCGATGCAGGCCGTCGAGCTGGCGGCGGAAATAGGCTTCGTAGTTCATGGCGTCCTCCCGTTAACCGTCGACGCCGGCTCGGCCGCGATGCCGAGAGCCGTCGCCAATTCATTGCGCGCGTGCTGTTCGTTGAAGCGCTGCCGGAACTGATCTTCCAGCCGTTGCCGCGCGCAGGGCGTCGGCGGCTTCGACGGCGCGGCGTCGGCGCGCACGCTGGACAGCACGACCACGTTGGGCGGGGTCGTCGCAGCGACGCTGGTCCGTGAAGCTCGTTCCATGGCGTGGTCCTCCGGCGGTGAAGGCGGCCGCACGCCCCATCCCCACAACGTGATCGCGGGGAGCGGCAGCAGCATGAACCAGTGCTCGACAACGCCGAGCGCGAACAGCGTCGACACCAGCGTCAGTCCGACGATGTCGAACGGCGTCGCCGCGACCTCGACGATGCGCTGGACCAGAATGACGAGCGTCGCGGTGGCGATCGTCACCGAGACGGGAAAGAACGCGCCGACCGGCTTGCGGGCGAAATAGGTTTTCAGGAACTGCACCGCTTCCGGCATCAGTTCGTCGTTGGTGACGGGCACGCCGAGAAACAGATTGATCTTGGAGCTCTGCCGCAGCACCCAGAGCGCGGCGAAGGTCCACGCCCCGATCTGGTTGGCGCTGTTCCAGGTCAGCGCCAGGATCGCGACGCCGCAGGCGATCAGCGCCAGTTCGTGATAGAGGATCGCCAGCAGCGCATAGCCCAGCCTCCGCGCGCCGCGGGCGCCGACAACGCAGCGCCGCGGCCGCGGTCCGGTAACCCAGCCCGCGAGGAAGGCGATCTCCTGCGCGCCCCACAACAGGATCGTGCAGGTGAAGGCGGCATAGGCGGCGCCGACGCCGGTCTCGTTCGCGGTCAGCGCAAGGCCGACCAGCGATCCGACCAGCAGGCCGAGCGCGGCCGTCGCCCGCAGCGCGGTGAATTGTCCGGCCCGTCCCACCAGCAGCAGCACCGTCCCGGTGGAAAACCACCAGACGAACGCCGCGTAGATCGGCGGGACGATCCAGGTGTTCATGACATCTTGCTCATGACGACGCGCTCATGACGATTGCTTATGAACCGATGCTCACCACGCGGGCTGCAGGCAGATGTCGCGCGGCAGCACGTTTTGCTTTGCCGGCAGCAGAAACAGCCGCGCGAAACCCGCCGCCGCCGCCGCCGCCAGCCCCGCCCGCTTCAGCTTCGACAACACGCCGCGCCGTGCGCCGAGATCGGCCATGCGCTCGGCGATGACTCGCAGCCGCTCAAGCCCGGCGAGGAAGCGCGGATCGTCGATGTCGAGCACCACCGGGAATACCTGTTTCGAGATTTCCGAGGTGATCCGGAACACCTGCATGTCGTAGTCGGTCGGGTGCATGCCGAGCGCCTCGTGGAACGCCGGCCGCATGTGGTCGCGCACATACATGGTCGCGAACACCGCGAGCAGGAAGAACCGAATCCACAGCTTGTTCAGCCCGCGCAGCAGCTTCGGATCGGCGCGCATCAGCAGCGCGAAGGCTTCACCGTGGCGGAACTCGTCGTTGCACCACAATTCGAACCAGCGGAAGATCGGATGGAATTGCCGCTCCGGATGGCGCTCCATCTGCCGGAAGATGGTGATGTAGCGCGCATAGCCGATCTTCTCGGACAGATAAGTGGCGTAGAAGATGAATTTCGGCCGGAAGTACGTGTACTTCTTCACCTTGGTGAGGAAGCTGAGATCGACGCCGATGCCGTGATCCTTGAGGATCTCGTTGATGAAGCCGGCATGGCGGGCCTCGTCGCGGCTCATATAGCTGAACAGCTCCTGGATATCCTTGTTCTTGATGCGCTTCTTGATCTCTGCATAGAGCACGCAGCCCGAAAATTCGGCGGTGAGCGAGCTCACCAGAAAATCCTTGAACTCCCTGCGCAGCGCCGGCGGCAGGCTTTCGAGGTCGTTCTTGAATTCGTCGGTCTTGACGAAATGCGCCTTGTTGTGGTCGGCGCGCAGTTCCTTGATCACCGCGTTCCATTCCGAGCGCACCAGGCCGACGTCGAGCCGGTCCATCGCCTCGAAATCGGTGGTGTAGAACCGCGGGCTGAGGATGGTGTCCTCCCGCGCGAGCTCGTTGCTCTCGGCATTGCCCTTGCCGTTTTCCTTGCCGTTGGGCTGGACTTGCCTGAGCTGTCCTTGGGTGCCGCCTTCCATGGGAATCATGTTGCTCTCCCGTCCGAGAAGCTGACTTCGTAGAGTTCGGTCAGTTCGAGATAACCTTCGATCTGCGCGCGCAGCCGTCCGAAAAAGCCGCCGCGCACCACGGTCGCGATCCGGCGCACCACCAGCCGCTCGCCGAATGCGACGGAAGTCGGCGCGTCGTGCACCGTGACCTCGTCGCCGGGCTCGATCTGCACGTCGCCGTCGAGCACGACATGCGCGTGCAGAGTCTCCGAGGTCTGTTCGATCTCGACCGTGCAGGGCACCTCGAAGCTGCGCCGCGCGCCCAACCAGCTCATGCTCATTTGACGCCTCCCCGCGGGTTCATCAGCCGCGCAAAGGCTTCGGTGTTGGCGGCGCCGAAGGCGGCGAGGTCGATCTGCTTGCCGCTCGACGTGTCGGTCAGCGTGATCTGGCCGTTGACGAAACGGGTCAGCCGGAACGGCGGCGCCGCGCCGACCTCGCCGAGCTTGCGTTCGCGTGCGAGCCCGCGCAGCACCACGCGGATGAAGCCGTTGCTGCCGGGCGCCAGCGTGTCCACCAGCCGATGGCCATCGGCGTCGAACACCAGCACCGCGCCGTTCTGGCCGTCCTCGAATTGCAGGTCGCGGCTCTCGAGCGGCGCCGGCAGGCTCATATGCACGCGGCCCTCGCCGGTCAGCCGCACCGTGGCG
>CAXUBE010000063.1:0-11412 GCA_964249215.1 uncultured Rhodopseudomonas sp.
GCTTTTCCATCTGCGGGATGTTGAAGAAATACTGCCATCCCAGCAGCACGAGGCCCGACAGAATGACCGCCAGGATGGTGTTGCGATTGTCGCTCATCGGTCAGATCTCGTCATTCGTTCGGTTTTGCCGGCCGCGCGCTCGATCCGGCCGAGAGCGGAACGCAGATCGTCCAGCATCAGAGTGAAGTCGCGATGCAGCGCGGCGCGGCGGCCCACCAGCACGTAGTCGCTGTGCGGCCGTATCGATACCGCGTCGACGCGCCTGACCAGTTCGCGCAGCCGCCGCCGGATCCGGTTGCGCTCGGTCGAAGAACCGACCTTCTTGGTGACGGTGAAGCCGACACGGGCCGCGCCGTCGTCGTCACGGCGGCGCTTCTGCAGCACGAAGGCAGAAGCGCTCACCCGCGGCCCATTGGCAACGGCGATGAAGTCCGCCCGCTGCCTCAGCCGATCCATGATGCGGTTCCGGGAAGCCCGTTCAGGCGCTCAGCCGCTTGCGGCCGCGGGCACGGCGCGCTGCCAGCACCTTGCGGCCCCCGGTGGTCGCAAGACGGGCGCGAAAGCCGTGACGGCGCTTGCGCACCAGTTTGCTGGGTTGATAAGTCCGCTTCACGGGTCGTTCTCCGCTGACCGGGCATTCGCCGAGGAATGAGATGAAGTCCGGTGATGCCGGCGCCAAATGGAGCCGCGCGCCGGCCCAAAATGAACCGCCCCGGTCGCTCCGGGCCATCGCGGACCGTTGCGCGGCTTATAGGGGAGCGTCCTGGTCCCGTCAATTGCGCTGGAGGCTGCTTTCAGCGCGGTTTAAATCCGTCGTTTGACTGATGAAATTGCCGGCGTCGGAGCTTTTGGATGCGCTGGCTCGGCCTGCCTGGGAGGTTGCGCCACATGACCGAACGGTCATTTGACGCCCCCCACGCCGGGGCGCAAATTGGGCGCTGCGAATCCGAGCGGTCAGGATCAGGAAATACGCGTGTCGGCAAGCGACCCACAGCCCGAAACAACGTCCGCCGCCGCCCGGCCCAATTGGCACATCGGGCTGTCCGGGAAGCTTCTGCTGCTGACCATCCCGCTGGTGCTGATCGCCGAAATCCTGATCTACGTGCCTTCGATCGCCAATTTCCGCCTCAACCGGCTGAACGACCGGCTCGCCGCGGCCAATACCGCTGCGCTGGTGATCGACGCCTCGCCGTCGGGCATGGTGCCGGAATCGCTGGCGCGGCAGATTCTGGAAAGCATCGACGCCCGCGCGGTGGCCATCAAGATGGGCCAGCAGCGCCGGCTGCTCGCCGGCGCCAATCTGCCGCCGACCATCGATCACCACGTCGACATGCGGGAGGTCACCGCGTGGTCGGCGATCGTCGATTCCTTCGTGGTGATGCTCGAGAGCGGCAACCAGGCGATCCGCGTGATCGGCCCGGCCTCCGGCGGCGGACAGTTCATCGAAGTGGTGATCGACGAGTTGCCGCTGCGCCAGGCGATGTACCGCTTCTCCAGCAATCTGCTGCTGGTATCGCTGCTGATGACGAGCCTCACCACCGCTCTGATCTACCTGGCGCTGCATTTCCTGTTCGTGCGGCCGATGCGCAGATTGACCGCCAATATGCTGGGCTTCCGACACGATCCGGAAAGCCGGGCCTCGATCGGGGTGCCGTCGCAGCGCGGCGACGAGATCGGGCTTGCAGAGCGCGAATTGTCCGACATGCAGCGCGATCTGTTATCGATGCTGCATCAGAAGAGCCGGCTCGCGGCGCTCGGCCTCGCCGTCTCCAAGATCAATCATGATCTGCGCAATCTGCTTGCGGCATCGCAACTGCTGTCGGATCAGCTCTCCAGCGTGCCGGACCCGCGGGTGCAGCGCTTCGCGCCGAAGCTGATGCGCTCGCTGGAGCGCGCGATCGCGTTCTGCCAGGCGACGCTGTCTTACGGCCGCGCGCAGGAAGCGGCTCCCGACCGGCGGTTGATAGCGATCGAACCGGTGGTGAACGAAGTCCGCGAGACCGCCGGGCTGGCGAGCGATGCATCGATCACATGGATCAGTTCGATCGAACGCGGGCTCACCATCGACGCCGATCCGGACCAGTTGTTTCGCATCCTGCTCAACCTGGTGCGCAATGCCGCGCAAGCGTTGGAAAACCTGCCGCGCAGCGACGCCGCGCCCCAGCAAATCCGCATCACCGGCCGGCGCGAGGGCTCGGTGACGATCCTCGAAGTGTCCGACACCGGACCCGGCGTTCCGCAAAAGGCGCGCGATCATCTGTTCGAGGCGTTTCACGGCTCGGTGCGCGTGGGCGGCAGCGGCCTTGGCCTCGCGATCGCGGCCGAACTGGTCCGCGCCCATGGCGGCGAGATCAATCTCGTCGAGGGAACGCTCGGCGCCACGTTCCGGATCGCGATCCCAGACCGCCCGGTCGACCTGCTCACACTGCGCAGCGAGCGCGCCCGGGCCTGACGGCGGGGCGTGGCGCTGCAGGACACCACGGGGGGAGCGCCTTTGCCGGAGCTCGTCGTACCTTTGCCACGGATGGGGCACCTCCCGGGCGTCGGCGCTTGCCAAGCCGAAGCGGAGCCGCTAGCTATGGCCCGCTTTCGCGGCGCCCGGCGTCGCGGAAAAGCAGCCGACGCAGGCCATGCTTTCAACTACGTTGTTGATGAGCCTGCGCATCACGGTGACGGACGCGCCCGTAGCTCAGCTGGATAGAGCACCAGACTACGAATCTGGGGGTCAGGAGTTCGAATCTCTTCGGGCGCGCCATTTTGCTACCATTCAGAATAAAACCGCGAACCCAGCCGGGTGCACGGAAATCGATTATCGGTACCTTATCGAGAGCGATTGTTCGATTGCGACCGCAGGTGCATATTCTGGCATTTTGGCTTTCATACATTTGAAGCGCGATTTCTGCACCAGAAGCGGAACAATACGGTCGTGGCTAACTGTGCTAGTGTCCGCCGCTCCGCAACCGGGACAAATTTCCGAGATATCATTGCACTACGCCCATTCAACGGAAACGGCTGATTGTTCGGATTGGCAGCCGTTGGACTGCCATCTGCGACAGGTCGCGCTGCGGGCTGCCGCGTTCGGAAACAAGTTTGGCGCAGCCAAGGCGGCCGCGCTCGCCGGCTGGCTGCACGATCTCGGAAAATATACCCAAGCCTATCAGGCCTATATCGGCAAGCGCGGCCCTGGCGGAGTGGATCATTCTACGGCCGGCGCGCAGGAGATACTGAAGCTCGGGCTGAAAGGCGATGACAGATACATGGCCGAATTGATCGCTTACGCAATCGCCGGCCATCACGCCGGCCTGCCGGACATGTCCGGCGAAGCCGGCGCGTTGTCGGATCGCTGGAAAAAAGCGGTCGAGCCGCTCGACACGATATGGAGCAGCGAGCTCGAAATCGACACGACGGGACTGTTTCCTAAAAATTTCAAGCCGCGATCAGACCGATCTGCGTCCCAGATTGCTTTTCTGGGACGCATGATCTTTTCCTGCCTGGTGGACGCCGACTTCCTCGATACGGAGGCCTTCTACGCACAAGTGGATGGGCGGGATGTGGACCGGAATTGGCCAGCGCTGCCAGCGGAAATCGACCGGATGATCGGGGCGTTCGACGCCCATATGGCCGGCAAGCGTCGCGATACACCCGACACGCCGCTCAACGGTCTGCGTCGCGCGATTCTGACCCACGCGCGCGAAAAAGCCGCGTTGCCCCGCGGCGTTTTCACGATGGATGTCCCGACCGGCGGCGGCAAGACCCTGGCCTCGCTCGGATTTGCCCTTGACCACGTCAAGTATTGGAACATGGACCGGATCATTTATACAATCCCGTTCACATCGATCATCGAACAGACCGCCTCGATCTTTTGTTAGATATTGGGAAGCGATGTGATCCTCGAGCACCATTCGTCGATCGAGGAGAAAACCGTAAAAAAGGACGATGAGCTTCGGGACAACGGCTCCGACGCCAAACTGCGCCTTGCGATGGAGAACTGGCAGGCGCCGGTGGTGATCACCACCAATGTGCAACTGTTCGAAAGCCTGTTCGCCAACCGAACCTCGCGCTGCCGCAAGCTGCACAATCTCGCCAACGCGGTGATTATCCTCGACGAAGCGCAGACCATACCGCTGCCGGTCCTGAAGCCTTGCGTCGCGGCGCTCGACGAACTGGCGCGTAATTACGGTTGCACCATCGTGCTCTGCACGGCGACCCAGCCGGCGCTGCAGGCGCCGAAATTCGATGGAGGATTTGAGATCGGCCCGGGGCGCGAGCTCGCACCGGATCCGGCGAGGCTGCACCGCGATCTGAAGCGTACCACCCAGCGTCTCGCCGGCGAACTGACGGATGACGAATTGGTCGCCGAACTGTCAGCCGTCGACCAGGGTCTTCTGATCGTCAATAGCCGCAGGCATGCGCTGATGCTCTATCAGGCGATGAGGTCTGCGGGCATCGACGGCGTGATTCATCTGACGACACGGCAGACGGCGGCGGACCGGCGGAAGATCCTTGCGGACGTGCGTGCGCTACTCCAGAAAAAGCAGCCTTGCCGTGTCGTCGCAACGTCTCTTGTCGAAGCCGGCGTCGACATCGATTTTCCGAAAGTATGGCGCGCGGAAGCCGGCCTCGACCAGTTCACCCAGGCCGCGGGTCGCTGCAACCGCGAAGGTAGCCGGCCGGTCGGCGAAAGCGTCGTCACCATTTTCAAACCAAAAGAAGCCAAGCCGCCGGCCGAGATCGCAGGACTGATCGGCGACATGCATGTGATACGAAGCAAGCACTGCGGTGACCTGTTTTCTCCGGAGGCGATCGAGGCGTATTTTGACGAGGTCTATTGGCGCAAGGACGAAAAGGGATTGGACAAGCGCGCGGTTATGAAAAAGTTCATGGTCGGCCTCGGACCGAGCACCGACTTCTCCTATCGCACGGTTGCTGAAAATTTCCGGCTGATCGAAAGCGGCATGGAGCCGGTGATCGTCGCAATCGACGAGGAGCCGAAGGCCGTCCTGCGGGCGTTGAAGGCCGGGATGCCGCCTGGCAAAGCTGCCCGGCAGCTTCAGAATTACGTGGTTCAGGTGCCGCCGATACATCGCCGCGAACTGATCCAAAACAAACATGTTCGGTACATCGAAGGCTTCGGTGACCAGTTTGCTGAACTCATGACAGCAAGCCTGTATTCGAGAGAGACTGGCTTGCTGTGGGAACAGGCCGATTCACTTGGAAGCGAACAATCGCAAATCTGAATGCCTAACATCTTTTTATAATGAAATAGTAATTGACACCAAAATTGGAGGGACGCGATACACCGCCAGTTTAGGAATGGAGTCGTTTCAATGAAGCAATTAACGCCTGATCCCTCTGATTGGTTAGCTCTTATATTTGCTGTCTTGGTCAAATTACTTAAGTGGCTCTGATACTTATGTCGCTCTCCTTGTGAGAGCGCGGATTGAAACATTATAAAAAGATGTTGAGTGTTAGACGGGCGGTTTCTGAAAGGAGCCGCCCAGTTTTGTAAGTTCTTGATTTGTTCTGTGACATGTGCAACGTTTGATTGTGTTTTGATAAAGACGCGTTTTAGACGCACAAATACTTTTTGAGGTCGGGGGATACCATACGGGATTCGTCTTCGCGTTGCGGGGCGTTGGGCGCTTTTTACGCGGCCTGAAATGAAAGTTGAACGCGTTTCCTACGACGTGATGACGCCGTCGGCCGCGCGGGGAATTCTCGAAGCGATTCACTGGAAGCCGGCGATCAAATGGATCGTCGAGGAGATTCACGTCCTCGAGCCGATCCGTTTCCAGTCGATCCGGCGTAATGAAGTCGGCACCAAGGCGCCAGCACGCGCCATCGGCACCGCGATGAAAACGGGCGACCTCGGCGGTCTCGCCCTCATCATCGAGGAAAACCGGCAGCAGCGCGCCTCGACCGTGCTCGTCGACGTGGCCTATGTGATCTGCGCGCGGTTTGCGCTGACACCGAAGGCCGGCGCCGACGATAATGAGGGCAAACATCTCGACACGTTCAATCGTCGCGCGCGCAAGGGCCAATGCTTCCATCAGCCGTGCCTCGGCACGCGCGAATTTCCGGCGCAGTTCGAACTGATCGATACGGATGCGCCGCTGCCGCAAGCCGTCGACGAGACCCGCGATCTCGGTTTCATGCTTTACGATATCGATCACGCCGGCAACCGCGACTCGATGTTCTTCCGCGCGACACTGGACAGAGGTGTGATGCGCGTGCCGCCGCCGGAGTCGCCGGAGATCCGGCGATGAGTTCGCTTGCCTCGCTCGTTCGCGCCTATGACCGTATGGCCGCGCGCAAGGAAGTGCCGGCCTATGGCTATTCACAGGAAAAAATCAGCTTTGTTATTTCGCTCAATCCGGACGGCACGGCTGCGCATCTTCCGTTCGACCTTCGGCAGGGCGAGGGAAAGAAGAAGACAGCGCGGCTGATGGCCGTGCCGCAGCCGGCGAAAAGAACATCCGGCATTGCCTCGAACTTCTTATGGGACAAGACCGCCTATGTGCTGGGTGTGACGGCTAGTGAAGGTAAACGCACGGCGAGAGAGCATAAAGCCTTTGTGAAGGATCATCGTGCGTGGCTCGCCTCCTCCGAAGACGAGGGGCTGCAAGCCTTTCTGCATTTTCTTGAAAACTGGACGCCTGAGCAGTTCGCCGAGCTTGGTTGGCCGGAGGAGATGAAAGACCAGAATGTCGTTTTCGCGCTCGAAAGCGAACGCTTCGCCAAGATCATGATTCATGACCGTCCTGCCGCGCGCGAGCTTTGGGCGCGTCTGTCGCAGGCGGGCGAAAAGAACGAGGCGGTCTGTCTTGTTACCGGCAACCACGCGCCGGTGGCGCGGCTGCATCCGGCCATCAAGGGAGTTTGGGGCGCCCAATCGTCCGGCGCATCTATTGTATCGTTCAATCTCGATGCTTTCACCTCCTATGGCCACGAACAGGGCGATAACGCGCCGGTCTCCGAAGCCGCAGCCTTCGCCTATACGTCTGCGCTCAAACATTTTCTCGAACGCGACAATGGCCATCGCATCCAGGTCGGCGATTCTTCAACCGTATTCTGGGCCGACGCCTCCGACGCGCTGGCGGCCGGGCAGGCGGAAAGTCTTTTCCGGGCCTTCAGTGATGAGCGGCAGACGGAAGCGGTTGAGGAAAAGAAGATCGAAGGCTTTCTTGCAAAGCTTCGATCGGGTCGTCCGATCGAAGATTTCAAGCCTGATCTTTCTCCCGGCGTTCGTTTCTTCGTTCTGGGTCTTGCGCCGAACGCCGCGCGCCTCTCGATACGCTTCTACATCGAGGAAGATTTCGGGGTCATCGCGGAGCGTTACATCAGGCATTTCGAACGCATGCGGATCGATCCGCCGCCGAAAGAAGAGACGCCTTCGATGTGGCGAATGCTGATCGAGACCGCAGTGTTGCGCAAGAGCGACAATATTCAGCCCAACCTGGCCGGCGAGTGGATGCGTGCCATCCTGACCGACGCGCCGTATCCGTTCACGCTGCTCTCGACGCTGATCATGCGGCTGCGCGCGGACCATGATGTCAACGCGGTGCGTGTTGCCATCCTCAAGTCGATACTCATCAAGAATTTCAAGATGGAGGTGCCGGTGTCGCTCAATCCGGAATACAAGGAATCCGGTTATCTGCTCGGACGACTATTCGCGGTTTATGAGCAGATCCAGATTGCGGCGCTTGGCCGCGACGTCAATGCGACGATCAAGGACAAGTTCTACGGCGCGGCGTCGGCGCAGCCGCGCAAGGTCTTTCGTATGCTGGAGTCCGGTTCATCAAACCATCTGTCGAAGATCGGAAAACAAAAGCCGGGTCTTAAGGTCAACCTTGAAAAGGCCGTCGGCGCGATCATGGAATCGATGTCTCCGGACCAGGACCCGTTCCCGGCAAGCCTCCCGGAAAAGAGTCAGGCCTTGTTCGGGCTCGGCTATTACCATCAGCGCAACGAATTCTTTCGCAAACATGAAAAGTCTAGTTCGGGGGAGGCTTCCTGATGACCGCGCTCGCCAATCGTTACGATATCGTCTTTCTGTTCGACGTCACCAATGGCAATCCGAACGGCGATCCGGACGCCGGTAATCTGCCGCGCATGGATCCCGAAACCAATAAAGGGCTGGTCAGCGACGTTTCGCTGAAACGCAAGATTCGCAACTATACGGAGCTGACCAAGGGCGAACAGCCGGGTTACCGCATCTATGTGCAGGAAGGATCGGTTCTCAACGAGCGCCATCGCGAAGCTTACAAGGCGGTCCGCGGCGACACGGAAAAAGTGGCGAAGGACTCCAAACTCAATCCGCAGGGCGACGAGGAATCCCGGGCGCTGACAAAGTTCATGTGCGAGAACTTCTTCGATGTCCGCACCTTCGGCGCGGTGATGAGCACCGGCATCAATGCCGGGCAGGTGCGCGGCCCGGTACAGGTCACGTTTGCGAGCTCGGTCGAATCGATTTTACCGCTCGAAATCTCCATCACCCGGATGGCCGCTACCAGCGAGAAGGAAAAAGCCGATCGTGAGAAAGGTGACGACACCGACGCCCGGACCGACAACCGAACCATGGGTCGCAAGCACATTGTGCCCTATGCGCTCTACCGCGCCCATATATTCGTCAACGCCAAGCTGGCGGAGCGGACCGGATTTGGCGAGGCCGACCTCGCTCATCTCTTCGAGAGTCTCGGTTCGATGTTCGAGCACGACCGCTCGGCGGCTCGGGGGGAGATGTCGTCCCGCCGCGGGATTGCCTTCAAACACGCCTCGGCGCTGGGCAATGCCCATGCCCATGCGCTGTTCGATCGCGTGCAGGTGCATCGTAAAGTCGGAGACGATCTGTTTGAACCGGGGAGCGAGCGTCTCAGCAATTACGCCCCGGCCAGGCGCTATGCGGACTATGAAGTGACGGTCAATCGTGACGGTCTTCCCGAGGGGGTGGAGATCGTCGAACTGTTCTGACGGCGCGGAGGACGGGGATGCAGGAACTCGACGATCCGATCCCGCTTTCCGCGCTTCAGCACGCGGTTTATTGTCTGCGTCAGGCGGCGCTCATCCATATCGAGCGTCTGTGGGAAGAAAATCGCTTCACGGCCGAGGGGCGGGTGCTGCACGACGTTGCGCATGATCCCACTGATCGGAAGCGGGGCAAGATCCGCCGCGTCACGGCGTTGCCGCTGGCGTGTCGGCGGCTCAATCTCGTCGGGGTTGCCGACCTTGTCGAATTCCGCACCGGATCGGACGGCGAAACCGCCTATCCGGTCGAATACAAGCGCGGCAAGGCCAAACGCCATCGTGCCGACGAGGTGCAGCTTTGTGCGCAAGGCCTTTGCCTGGAGGAGATGACCGGCAGAACGGTGCCGGAAGGTGCGCTTTTCTATGCCGAGACCAAGCGGCGCGTTGCCGTGCCGTTCGATGCCGAGTTGCGTCGTCTCACCGAGGATGTCGCGTCGCAATTTGGCGCGCTGTTTGCTGCCGGCCAGACGCCACCGGCGATTTACCGGGCTGATCGATGCCGCGCCTGTTCGCTCATCGACGTGTGCCGACCGAAGGCAGGGGCAAAATCGGCGCTGGGCTTTCGCGCGCGCGAGATCGCCGCCGCGCTCAATGGCGATGAACGTGTGCCGTGAAAAAGCTCCTCAATACGGTTTATGTCACGAGCGAAGGCGCTTCGCTGCGCAAGGATGGCGAGAATCTCGTGGCGGAGGTCGATGGTAATGAACGCGCCCGCGTGCCGTTCCATATGATGAACTCCGTGGTCGTGTTCGGTGGTATCTTCTTGTCGCCGCCGCTGATGCAGGCGCTTGCCGCTATCGGGATCACGATTGTTCTGCTCGATCGCGCCGGGCGGTTTCAGGCACGTATCGAAGGGCCGGTCAGCGGCAACGTGCTGTTGCGCCGCGCGCAATATCGCGCCTCTGAGAAGCCGGACGAGATCGTACGCAGCATCGTATCAGCCAAGGTGGCCAATCAGCGTGCCGTGCTGCAGCGGGCGCTGCGCGACTATGGTGCCGAGATGACCGCGGAGCAGCGCGGCAGAATCGATGCCGTGGTGGATCGGCTCGGCCGGATTCTGCGTCGGGTCGCCTTTGCGCATGACGGATTGGATGTGCTGCGAGGCGCAGAGGGCGAGGCCGCGCAGGGCTATTTCTCCGTTTTCGGCGATCTCATTCGGTCGCCTGATCCGGAAATCCGCTTCATGGGCCGCAGCCGCCGGCCGCCGCTCGATCCCGTCAACGCCCTGCTGTCCTTCCTCTATACGTTGCTGACCCATGATTGCCGCAGCGCCGCCGAGGGCGTTGGCCTCGACCCTGCCGTCGGTTTTCTGCATCGCGACCGGCCGGGCCGTCCCAGTCTGGCGCTCGATCTGATGGAGGAATTGCGTCCCGGTCTTGCGGACCGGCTGGCGCTTTCGCTCTTAAACCGCCGCCAGTTGCGGGCGCATGATTTCGAAACCCGGTATGGCGGCGCGGTACTTCTCTCCGAAGCGGGCCGCCGCACCGTGCTGACCGCCTGGCAGGAGCGCAAGAAGACGGAGCGACGCCATCCCTTTCTGGATGAAGCGGCGCCGCTCGGCCTTTTCCCTCACTTACAGGCCCAGATCCTCGCGCGGCACCTGCGGGGTGATCTCGACGCTTATCCGCCGTGGTTCTGGAAATGAGAATTTCGGTTTGAGGGCTGTGCCACTAGGGGATCGCCGTGCTGGTTCTTGTGACCTATGATGTGCGCACGTCCGAGGCTGGCGGCGCCGCGCGCCTGCGACGTGTCGCCAAGGCCTGCCGTGATTGTGGGCAGCGCGTGCAGTATTCCGTGTTCGAGATCGAGGTTGATCCGGCACAATGGGTCAAGCTGAGAACGAAACTCGAAAGGCTGATCAAGCCTGAACATGATAGCCTGCGCTATTACTATCTCGGAGCGAACTGGCAGCGGCGTGTCGAGCACGTCGGTGCCAAGCCGGCCGTCGATCTGGGCGGTCCGCTGATTGTTTGATTCCGGTTGCCGGCGCGAACCTCAAGCATGCCTCATTTCAACGGCAGGTTCGCGCTCCAGCGAAGTCATTTAAATAATTCAATAATCTGCGCGAAATTTGAGACGGCCGCATGGGATGCTTTGACCAGATCACGGATTTCGCGCCGAAAGAATAGATGTCTTTGGACAAACAAAGCGCTACGAACGGGGCGTCGCCTCCTTCACGGGGGCGTGGATCGAAACATCGGCATGCCGCGCGACGCGGTTCATGCCGGCGGTCGCCTCCTTCACGGGGGCGTGGATCGAAACGCTTTCGACCGATTCTAGCCATTTCCGTATCCTTGTCGCCTCCTTCACGGGGGCGTGGATCGAAACATCCAGATCGTCTTGGAGGCGCTCAATTTGCCGAGTCGCCTCCTTCACGGGGGCGTGGAT
>CAXUBE010000064.1:0-11065 GCA_964249215.1 uncultured Rhodopseudomonas sp.
GTGATCGCGCAGCTCTCCCGCGCCGACACCGGGGCTGCGGCGCGCGTCTCCGGCTCGTCCGGCGGCGATTTTGGCGCGCGCAGCCAGGTCGGCGCGGCCTCCGACGCGGTGAATTCGAAGTATCGCGGCGCGCAGGGGCTCGATCCGGAATTCGTCAAGAGCCTGGAAAAGCAGTTCGGCTTCGACAAACCGGCGCCGGAGCGCTTTGCGCTGATGCTGTGGAATTTCGCGCGCTTTGATTTCGGCAAGAGCTACTTCCGCGACGTCAGCGTGCTGCAACTGATCAAGGAGAAGCTGCCGGTCTCGATGTCGCTCGGCGTCTGGATGATGCTTCTGACCTACCTGATCTCGATCCCGCTCGGCATCCGCAAGGCCGTGAAGGACGGCTCGCGGTTCGACATCTGGACGTCCGCCGTGATCATCGTCGGCTTTGCGATCCCGGGCTTTCTGTTCGCGATTCTGCTGATCATCCTGTTCGCCGGCGGTTCGTTCTTCAGCATCTTTCCGTTGCGCGGCCTGACCAGCGACGGCTGGAGCCAATTTCCGTTGTACTGCAAGTTTCTCGATTATTTCTTGCTCAACACGCTGCCGCTGATCTCGATGGCGCTCGGCGCCTTCGCCACCATGACGCTGCTGACGAAGAATTCGTTCCTCGACGAAATCCGCAAGCAGTATGTGATGACCGCCCGCGCCAAGGGCTGCAGCGAGCGGCAGGTTTTGTACAACCACATCTTCCGCAACGCGATGCTGATCGTGATCGCCGGATTTCCAGGCGCCTTCATCCATGCGTTCTTCTCGGGCTCGCTGCTGATCGAGACCATCTTCTCGCTCGACGGCCTTGGATTGCTGAGCTTCGAAAGTCTGCTGAATCGCGATTATCCCGTGGTGTTCGGAACGCTTTACATCTTTTCGCTGGTCGGACTGGTCGTCAATCTGATCTCCGATCTGGCCTATATGTGGATCGATCCGCGGATCGACTTCGAGGCGCGTGACGTCTGATGACGATCACCGCGCACGAGCCGATCGAGACCACCACGCCGGCGCCGCTCGGCGAAGCGGTGCCGCCGACGCGGCATCGCTTCAGCCCGTCGCCGCTCAATCGCAGGCGATGGCAGAATTTCAAGTCCAATCGCCGCGGTTATTGGTCGCTCTGGATTTTCCTGGTGCTGTTCTTCGTGTCGCTGTTCGCCGAACTGATCGCCAACGACCGCCCGTTCTTCATCGAGTTCGACGGTCGCGCCTATTGGCCGGCCTTCGTCAGCTATTCGGAAACGACGTTCGGCGGCGATTTCGAAACCGCGGCGGATTATCGCGATCCCTATCTGCAGAAACTGATCGCCGACAAGCGCGGCACCGTGATCTGGCCGCTGATCCGCTACTCCTACGACACCCATAATCTCGATCTGCCGACGCCGGCGCCGTCGAAACCGACATGGATGCTGACCGAGGCGCAATGCCAGCCGGTCGTCGAGAAAAAGGGGCTGAAAAGCTGCCGCGACCTCGAATACAACTGGCTCGGCACCGACGATCAGGGCCGCGACGTCGTGGCCCGGCTGATTTATGGATTCCGCATCTCGGTCCTGTTCGGCCTCAGCCTCACCATCGTGTCGTCGATCATCGGCATCGCCGCCGGCGGTCTGCAGGGGTATTTCGGCGGCTGGGTCGATCTCGGCTTTCAGCGCTTCATCGAGGTTTGGAGTGCGATTCCGTCGCTCTATCTGCTGCTGATCCTGTCGTCGGTGCTGGTGCCCGGATTCTTTGTGCTGCTGGGCATCCTGCTGTTGTTCTCATGGGTGTCGTTGGTAGGCCTGGTGCGCGCCGAATTTCTCCGCGGCCGCAATTTCGAATACATCATGGCGGCGCGCGCGCTCGGCGTCTCCAACGCCAAGATCATGATCCGGCACCTGCTGCCCAACGCGATGGTCGCCACCATGACGTTCCTGCCGTTCATCGTCTCGTCGTCGGTGATGACGCTGACCGCGCTCGATTTCCTGGGCTTCGGCCTGCCGCCGGGCTCGCCTTCGCTCGGCGAATTGCTGTCGCAGGGCAAGTCCAACGTGCAGGCGCCGTGGCTCGGCTTCACCGGCTTCTTTGCGGTGGCGATCATGCTGTCGCTGCTGATCTTCATCGGCGAGGCGGTGCGCGACGCGTTCGATCCGCGCAAGACGTTCCGGTAAGTATAAAAGCTCTCCGAGGTCACCTGATGGACGCGATCAACCAGCCGCTGCTCGACGTGCGCGATCTGTCGGTGGCGTTTCACCAGCCGAGCGGAACGTCGCTTGCTGTCGATCATGTGTCGTTTTCGATTCGGCACGGCGAGTGCGTGGCGCTGGTCGGCGAGTCCGGCTCTGGCAAATCCGTCAGCGCGCTCTCGATCCTCAAGCTGCTGCCTTATCCGACCGCGTCGCATCCCTCGGGGATGATCCGGTTCAAGGGGCACGAACTAATGACGATGTCGGAGCACGAGATTCGTCGCATCCGCGGCAACGACATCTCGATCATCTTCCAGGAGCCGATGACCTCGCTCAACCCGCTGCACACCATCGAGGCGCAGATCGGCGAGATATTGCAGCTTCACGGTGGCCTGCGCGGCGCCAAGGCGCGCGCGCGAATTGTCCAACTGCTGACCCAGGTCGGCATTCCCGAACCGGAAACGCGGCTCGCCAGCTACCCCCATCAATTGTCCGGCGGTCAACGACAGCGCGTGATGATCGCGATGGCGCTCGCGAACGAACCGGACCTGCTGATCGCCGACGAGCCGACCACCGCGCTCGACGTGACGGTGCAGGCGCAGATACTCACGTTGCTGGCGGAAATTCGCGCGCGGCTCGGCATGAGCATGCTGTTCATCACCCACGACCTCGGCATCGTGCGACGCATCGCGGATGTCGTCTGCGTGATGAACAACGGCAAGATCGTCGAACAGGGCGCGGTCGAGGAGGTCTTCGCCTCGCCGCAGCATCCTTATACGCGCGCGCTGCTGGCCGCCGAGCCGAAGCCCGACCCCGCGCCGCCGCGGCCGGACGCGCCGGTGGTGATGTCGACCGACGATCTCAAGGTCTGGTTTCCGGTCAAGCGCGGGCTGATGCGCAGGACCGTGGGTCATATCAAGGCCGTCGACGGCGTGACCATTTCGGTCCGTAAAGGCGAGACGCTCGGCGTGGTCGGCGAATCCGGCTCGGGCAAGACCACGCTCGGGCTCGCGCTGCTGCGGCTGATTTCGTCGGACGGTCCGATCGTGTTTATGAGCAAGAACATCCAGGGGCTGACGTTCAAGTCGATGCGTCCCTATCGGCGCGACATGCAGATCGTGTTTCAGGACCCGTTCGGCGCGCTCAGCCCGCGAATGTCGGTCGGCGACATCGTCGCCGAAGGGCTGAGCGTGCATCAGCCGGGACTTGCGCCGAACGATCGCGACGCGCGGGTGATCAAAGCGCTGCGCGACGTCGGGCTCGACCCGGCGACGCGATTTCGCTACCCGCACGAGTTTTCCGGGGGCCAGCGCCAGCGCATTTCGATCGCGCGCGCCGCCGTGCTGGAGCCGAATTTCGTCGTGCTGGACGAGCCGACCAGCGCGCTCGATATGCTGCTTCAGGCGCAGATGGTCGACCTTTTGCGCGACCTGCAGCGCAAGCGCGATCTGACCTACATGTTCATCTCTCACGATCTGCGCGTGGTCGCCTCGCTCGCGAGCCATCTCGTCGTCATGCGGCATGGCAAGGTCGTGGAAGAAGGGCCGGCGTCGCAATTGTTCAAGAACCCGCGGACCGACTACACGCGCGCGCTGTTCGCCGCCGCGTTTCGTCTTGAGACTGCGCCAGGCGGAGCGGCCGCGCAATAGGACCGACCAAATGGATGATCGCAGCGGTAAGGCGCGGATGATCACTGATTCTGAAGTGAACGTGACGGTTTCCACGCCCTCGGTGCTCGCGCGCGGCTTCCAAACCTACGAACGCTATGAGGTTTCGCTGCCGCGCGGCGATGAGGCAGCGTTGCGGCAAACCCGTGACGTCATCCGTGCCGGCCGCGCCGTCGCGGTGCTGCCGATCGACCTCGCCAATGACAGCCTGGTCATGATCCGGCAGTTCCGGCTGCCGGCGCATCTGGCGACCGGGCGCGGCAACCTCGTTGAAATCCCCGCCGGACGCGTCGACCATGGCGAGGCGCCGCTCGACGCGGCGCGGCGCGAATGCCGCGAGGAAATCGGCGTCGCCCCCGAGCGGCTGCACGAACTCTACAGCGTTCTGGCCACGCCCGGATTCACCGACGAATACGTGACGTTCTACCTCGGCTTCCTCGATTCCGGCGCCGTCGCCAGCCGCGGCGGCCTCGCCGACGAACACGAGGATACCCGGCCCTTCGTGGTACCGATCGCCGACGCGCTCGCCGCGCTGGAGGGCAATCACGTCTCCAACGCGCTGATGTACAGCGCGCTGCAATGGCTGGCGCTCAACCGCGGCCGGCTGCGCGATTACTTCAATCGAGCCGCCTGATGCCCGTCACCGCGCTGCCGGCGGCGGCGATCCGCGCGATCGCGTCCGCAATCGGTTCGATCGCGGTCGCCATGTGATGCGCGTTGGCATGCACCATCGTCGCGCCGTCGCGCGCGATTCCGACATGGCCGCTCCAGAATATCAGATCGCCGCGGCGCAGCGCGGTCCCCGACAAAGCCATCGCGCGGCCGAGGCTGCGCTCCTGCATGTCGCTGTCGCGCGGGCAGCCGGTGCCGCAGGCGTTCAGCGCGATCTGCACCAGGCCGGAGCAATCGATGCCGAGGCTGGATTTTCCGCCCCACAGATACGGCGTGCCGACGAACCGCTCGGCGACGGCCACGTAGTCCCGTTCGAACGCATCCAGAAGTCCGACATGCTGCCGCGGAACGAACCGACCATCCGACGTCACGGCGAACGTGGCTTCCTCGCGCGACACGGCGATCCGCGCGCCGAGCGGCAGCGTGTCGAGCGGCGGCAGCTTGATCGACGGCCCCGGAAACGCGAACGTCCGCAGCGCCGTGACCTTGTGGGTCGCCGCAGCGCCGGGCTTGCTCAGCGCGCGTTCGGGAAGCCAGCCGACATAACCGTCGCCGTGAAGCTGACCCCACGCCCAGCCTTCGCCGGGCCGATCATAGATCGTGGCGCGGTCGCCCTTCAGCGCCTCGGTATCAAGCGGCGCTTCGGCCGACGGCTCGCGGCGCATCGGCGCGATCGCGTCGACGACCTCGCACTCCTCGCCGTGGACGAAGCGCGCCGCTGCGACCTTTCCCTCGAGGTATGCCGCGGCAATGTCCGGCCGGGCCGGGGTCAGCCGCGGGTCATATTGAACGGGATCATCCATAGCGTTCGCTCAGCAGCGCAAAGAGGGCGCGCGCGGCCTGGCATTCGCCACCTTCGGGCCGACCAGGTTTCGCGGACGGCGTCCAGCCATAGATGTCGACATGCAGCCAGCTCCCGGCCGCTTCGACGAAACGCTGCAAAAACAGCGCGCAGGTAATAGAACCGGCGAGTCCGTTGGAAGGCGCGTTGTTGATCGTCGCGGCCTTGGAGTCGAGCCAGGCATCGTAGGGCGGCCACAGCGGCAGCCGCCACAGCGGATCGTTCTCCGCCTTCGCGGCGCGTGCGATATCGAGCGCCAGCGCTTCGTCATTGGTGTAGTACGGCGGCAGGTCCGGTCCCAGCGCGACGCGGGCGGCGCCGGTCAGCGTGCCGAGGTCGATCAGCAGGTCGGGGCTTTCCTCGTCGGCATAAGCGAGCGCGTCGGCGAGCACGAGCCGGCCCTCGGCGTCGGTATTGCCGATCTCGACGCTCAGTCCCTTGCGCGAAGGAAAGATATCCAGCGGTCGAAACGCATTCCCCGCCACCGCATTTTCCACCGCCGGGATCAGCACGCGCAGCCGCACCTTGAGCTTCGCGTCCATCACCATCAGCGCGAGCGCGAGCACGTTGGCGGCGCCGCCCATGTCCTTTTTCATGATCAGCATGCCGCTCGCCGGCTTGAGGTCGAGCCCGCCGGTGTCGAAGCACACGCCTTTGCCGACCAGCGTGATTTTCGGATGCGCCGGATCGCCCCACGAGATATCGATCAGCCGCGGCGCGCGGGGCGAGGCCATGCCGACCGCGTGGATCAGCGGAAAATTCCGGCTCAGCAGTTCGTCGCCGACGATGCATGTGAAAGTGGCGCCGAAACGCTCGGCCAAAGTCTTGGCGGCATCCGCGAGCTCGGCCGGTCCCATGTCGTTGGCCGGCGTATTGATCAGGTCGCGCGCCAGCGTCACCGCCTCGGCGACGCGCAGGATCGCCGCGATGTCGATACCCTCGGGCGGCACCAGTCGCGCCGCCGGCATGTCCGCCCTGCGGTAGCGGGCGAATGTGTAGCTGCCGAGCGCGAATGCGAGCAACGCGAGCCGGGTGTCGTGCGGCGCGTCGGCGAAACGATAGAGGCCGGGCGGCAGCAGGCCCGGCAACAGGCCGGCGCGAAACGGGTCCGGCCATTTTGCCGATGCGTCGTCCAGGCCGAACAAGATGTTCGCGATGTCACCTTTGGCGTTCGGCAACGCCAGCATGCGTCCGGCCTTGGCGGTGAAGTCGCTTGCCTGGGCGAAGCGCCGCGCCGGCTCCGGCAGCGCCGCGCAGACCGCGTCCCAGGTCGATCCGGTCACGAAGGTGATCGGGACCGCGGCTTGGTCGGAGGCGGCTTCGAACGGCGGTTGCATGAGGCGCGGTCTTTCGGATTTTTGCAGCGTTTCAGAGGGGGAGGTGGATTAACCGGGCATTAGGGTTAACGGACTATTGCTGCGGTTGGTCTTCCGATCTCGCGGGTTCAAGTCCATGCGTCAGCAATCTCGCCATGCCCGGCTTCCGGCAACCGCGGCGCTCGCCGCGCTGCTCGCGGTCGGCCTTGCGGGCTGCCAGACCGCGGGCATGCCCGACATCACAGGTTCGCTTGGCGCCAGGCCGGACGCAACCCCCGAGGTCGATCCGCGGCGCACCGCCGATATCGAGGGCGAGCGTTACCGCGCCAATCCGAAGGATGCCGGCGCCGCCTTGCGCTACGGCCAGGCGCTGCGCATCACCGGCCAGCGCCCTCAGGCGGTGGCGGTCTTGGAGCAGGCGACGATCGCCAATCCCGGCAACAAGCCGCTGCTCGCGGCCTATGGCCGCGCGCTTGCCGACAACGGCAATTTTCAGAAAGCGTTCGACATCCTGTCGCGGGCGCATACGCCGCAAAATCCGGATTGGCGTATCCTGTCGATCCAGGGCACCGCGCTTGACCAGCTCGGCCGCAACGAAGAAGCGCGGCAGTATTATTCCAGCGCGCTGAAGATCGTGCCGGAGGAGCCCTCGGTGCTGTCCAACCTCGGACTGTCCTACGTCCTGACCAAGGACCTGCCGAAGGCCGAGGAGGTGTTGCGTCGCGCTTACGCCAGCGGCAATGCCGACGCGCGGGTGCGCCAGAACCTGGGTCTCGTTGTCGGACTGCAGGGCCGCTTCTCGGAAGCCGAGACCATTGTTCGGGCGGACCTGCCGCCGGACGAAGCGGCGGCCAATGTCGCCTACCTGAAGCAGATGCTGAACCGCAAGGACGGCCCGCGCGCCGCGACGCGCGACATGGTGGGCGAGCCGCGGTCCTAGCCGTCGTCATCGCCCGGTCGGGCCGGGGCGACGACGGCGGTGTATGACACGAACCGTCACCCTCCGCGCAGGCGGAGGGCCCAGTAGTCCGCATCGTCAGCGTCTGCAGCGTCACTTCAAAGGCGGAGGGCCCAGTAGTCCGCATCGGCACGCCTACTGCATCGCCGCGACCTTGATCCCGGTCGGTCCGAGAATGACCACGAACAGCACCGGCAGGAAGAACACGATCATCGGCACCGTGAGCTTCGGCGGCAGCGCCGCGGCCTTTTTCTCGGCCTCGTTCATCCGCATGTCGCGGTTTTCCTGCGCCATCACGCGCAGGCTCTGCCCGAGCGGCGTACCGTAGCGTTCGGACTGCTGCAAGGCCAGACACACCGACTTGACGCCGTCGAGGCCGGTGCGCTTCGCCAGATTCTCGTAGGCGACCTTGCGGTCCTGCAGATACGACAGCTCGGCCGTGGTCAGCGTGAATTCCTCGGCGAGCGCGATCGACTGCGATCCGATCTCGATGCTGACCTTGCGGAAGGCGGCCTCGATCGACATGCCGGATTCGATGCAGATCAGCAGCAGATCGAGCGCATCCGGAAATGCGCGCTTGATGGAGAGCTGGCGTTTGGAGATCGCGTTCTTCAAAAAGATCATCGGCGCCTGCAGCCCGGCGAAGACCGCGCCGAGGCACATGCCGCATTTCACGATCAAGGTCTGCTGCATGTGGGAAATGCCGAACACGTAGACCACCGCGGCGATCGCGAACACGATCGGCACGATCATGCGAAAAAACAGGAACGTGACGTATGGCGCCTGGCCGCGATAGCCGGCCATCACCAGCTTCTCGCGCGCGGCTTCCTGCGCCACCCATTTGCCGAGGTTGAAGTCTTCGACCACCTTGGAGACGATCTGCTTCGGGGCCTGGCGCAGCGAGACTTTCTCGGTCTTCGACAGCCGGTCGCGCTCGCGCTGCCGCAGCCGCTCGCGTTCGCTGGCGACCGCCTTCATGCGCTTGGCGAGGCTCTCGCCCGCGAACATCGGCATGATCAGCGTGTAGGCCGTCGCGCTGGTGGCGATGGCGGCCAGCAGCATCGCCATGAAGCGCGTGTCGTGGATCTTCTCGACCAGGAAATCGATCATGCGGCACCGTCAGAAGTCGAAATTGATCATTTTCTTCATCACGAAGATGCCGGCCGACATCCACAGCACGCAGCCGCACAGCATGAGCTGCCCGGTCGGATGGGTCCACAGCAGCGAAATGTATTCCGGCGTCGACATGTAGACGAGCAGCATCACGATCGGCGGCAGCGAGCCGATGATGCCGGCGGACGCCTTGGCCTCCATCGACATCGCCTGGATCTTTTCGGCCATCTTCTTGCGGTCGCGCAGCACCTTCGACAAAT
Source organism: uncultured Rhodopseudomonas sp. (assembly GCA_964249215.1). Taxonomy (GTDB): domain Bacteria; phylum Pseudomonadota; class Alphaproteobacteria; order Rhizobiales; family Xanthobacteraceae; genus CAXUBE01. Next base: position 9,020 of record CAXUBE010000064.1, read on the forward strand.
TGCCGAGCGCTTCCGACAGATTGCCGCCGGACTTCTGCTGGATCGCGATCACGATGCCGAAGAAGTTCGCTTCCGGCACCGGCATGCGGTCATACAGGCGCACGCAGGCATCGCCGAGCGGCATGCCGATCGCCTGGGTTTCGATGATTGCGAGGAATTCGCCCTTCAGCGGCTGCGGCGCGTCGGCTGCGACCACCTTGAGCGATTCGAACAACGGCAGGCCTGCCTTGATGCCGCGCACGATCACGTCCACCGCGTCGGGCAGCGCTTTCAGGAACGCCTTTTCGCGGCGTTTCTTCAGGAAACCGAGCAGCCAGCGCGGCACGCCGAGGCCGGCACCGAAAGCGAGGCCCACCGCGGCAAGCAGACCGCCGCCCGCCACCATGGCGGCCATGAAGACCATCGCGCCGAGCAGGCCAGAGATCATCATGAATTTCTTCACCGACCAGTCTAGGCCGGCCTGGGTCAGGCGAACGCTCAACGAGACCTTCTTCTGCTTCTGCCGGCGCGCCTCGACTTCCTTGAGCGATCCCTCGACCTGCTCGCGGCGCGAGCGCTGCGATTTTTCGACCTGACGCGACGCGGGCTCGGGGCGCGCCACGCTCGCGCGGCGTTGCTCGGCCTTCTGCGCGCCGGACAGCGAGGGATACACGAACACCCACGCCAGCCCGCCGATCGCGGTCGCGGCGAGAAAAGCGTAGGACAACGTCTGCATCTGCATCGGCGCGCCCCTTACGTCTCGGCGACGACTTCGGCGGCGTCGAGCGCCGCCGCGAGCCGCTTTTCCTCGCCGTAATAGCGCGCGCGATCCCAGAACCGCGGCCGGCCGATGCCGGTCGAGCGATGGCGGCCGATGATGTTGCCGTTGGCGTCCTCGCCGACCATGTCGTACAGGAACAGATCCTGCGTGATGATGGTGTCGCCCTCCATCCCCATCACCTCGGTGATGTGGGTGATGCGGCGCGAACCGTCGCGCAGGCGTGCGGCCTGGATCACGATGTCGATCGAGGCGCAGATCATTTCGCGGATCGTGCGCGAGGGCAGCGAGAAGCCGCCCATCGTGATCATCGATTCGCAACGCGACAGCGCCTCGCGCGGATTGTTGGCGTGCAGCGTGCCCATCGAGCCGTCGTGGCCGGTATTCATCGCCTGCAGCAGGTCGAACGCTTCGGGTCCGCGGACTTCGCCGACGATGATTCGCTCGGGCCGCATGCGCAGGCAGTTGCGCACCAGTTCGCGCATGGTGATCTGGCCTTCGCCCTCGATGTTGGGCGGGCGGGTTTCGAGCCGGACCACGTGAGGCTGCTGCAACTGCAGCTCGGCTGCGTCCTCGCAAGTGATGACGCGCTCGTCGTGGTCGATGTAGTTGGTCATGCAGTTCAGCAGCGTGGTCTTGCCGGAGCCGGTGCCGCCGGAGATCAGCACGTTGGCGCGGCAGCGGCCGATGATCTGCAGGATCTGCGCGCCTTCCGGCGTGATCGCGCCGAACTTGACGAGTTGGTCGAGCGTCAGCTTGTCCTTCTTGAACTTGCGGATGGTAAGCGCGGGGCCGTCGATCGCCAGCGGCGGCACGATCGCGTTGACGCGGCTGCCGTCGGCGAGACGCGCGTCGCAGATCGGCGAGGATTCGTCGACGCGCCGGCCGACCTGGCTGACGATGCGCTGGCAGATGTTGAGCAATTGCTGGTTGTCGCGGAAGCGGATTCCGGTACGCTGGATGCGGCCGGCGACTTCGATGAACACCGTGCCGGCGCCGTTGACCATGATGTCGGAGATGTCGTCGCGCGACAGCAGCGGTTCGAGCGGGCCGTAGCCGAGCACGTCGTTGCAGATGTCGTCGAGCAGTTCTTCCTGCTCGGCGATCGACATCACGATGTTCTTGATCGCGATGATCTCGTTGACGATGTCGCGGATTTCCTCGCGCGCGGATTCGCCGTCGAGCTTGGCGAGTTGCGCGAGGTCGATCGCCTCGATCAGCGCGCCGAAGATCGTCGCCTTGACCTGGTAGTAGTTGTCGGAGCGCCGCGCTTCCGCGGAGGGCGCGGG
>CAXUBE010000065.1:0-10470 GCA_964249215.1 uncultured Rhodopseudomonas sp.
TCGAACGGTCCGAGCGACTTCGTGACGACCGCATCGGCCGCCGTGCCGCGCGCGGATGCCGCCGCGTCGCGCAACGACGTGTTGGCGGCGCGTGACGCGCCTGCTGCACGATCAACGATTTCCTTGGACTGAACGGCGAAGGCTTCGCCCGCGGCACCCGCCGTGCGGCCGAGATCGTACTCCTTGCGGGCAAGATCATCAGCACCTGAGGACAGCGAGCGGCCGATTTCACTGGCCTGTTGCTTGAAATCGGATGCGCGCGCGCTCGCGGCCTGACGGAATTGGTCGGCACGCGACGCGGCAGCATCACCGGCGGCGTGCAGCGCATCGTTCGCGGCATTCAAATTGGCTTTGGCGTATTGCCCGGCCGCATTGACCGCCTCGACCGCATTGGCGCGCGCATCGCGGCTGCGCCGCTCCAGGTCGCCGGCAAGCTCGACTGCCGCATCGGACGCCTGCTGGGTAAGCGTTTTACCGGTCTTGGAGCCGGCCAGATAGAGCCCGGCACCGACCATCAGGACAGGCATCGGGATCGCCCGCGCGATCCGCAGCAGCGGCCAGGCCACGCTGGCGCCGATCGCGATCGCCTGCACCGGATTGCGACGCGCCGCAGCGGTCAGGTTGTCGTAAAGCGCCTCGCCGCGGGTTTTGAAATAATCGCTTACTTCCGCCTTGATCGAATCGGGCGACAATCGGCCGCGAATGTCGCTTGCGGTTTCCGTCACGGTGCTGCGCAATTGCTCGACGGTCTCGGTAAGGCCGGCGCGGGTGCGTTCGGTATCGCGCTTGATCTGTTCGAGCGAACGGGTGTCCTGGGCCATGTCGCAGCCTCCCAACCTTATGATCAGCGTCCAACTCGGCTGTCCCAGCTAGGTTCCTTGGCCGCCGCAGTTTAGGCGCGACACGCGACGGCGGCGCGCAGGCCGGCGCAAAAACGCGACTGGACCGCGCCATGCCTGTTCCGCGATAGTGCCGCTGCCGCCACGACCGGGAATGACCATGGGCCTTTCGGACTTCACGCTGTACGACGTCTATCGCCGCAACGCCGATCTGTTCGGCGATCGCACCGCGTTCGTTTTTGAAGGCGAACGCGTCAGCCACCGCGATTATCTTGCCCGCGTCGAGCGGCTCGCCGCGGGCCTGCTGCGCGAAGGCATCGCTCCAGGCGAGCGCGTCGCCATCCTGTCGCAGAACTGTCTCGAGATGGTGGAGTTGATCGGCGCGGTGGCCCGGATCGGCGCGATCCTGCTGCCGGTGAACGTCCGGCTCAACGCCGAGGAAATCGGCTATGTGCTCGCCGACGGCGCTCCGGCCGTGACGATCGCCGGCCCCGACTATCAGGGAATGGTCGCGGAGCTGCGGCCGAGACTGCCATCGGTGCGACGCCATGTCGGGATCGGCACCGCCGCCGATCCGTTCGTCGCCTTTGCCGCGTTGCGGGCCGACGCGCCCGTTGCGGCAGCGGATTTTTCCGCCGACGACGGCTTCGTGATCATCCACACCGCGGCGGTCGGCGGGCGGCCGCGCGGCGCGCTATTGTCGCAGGCCGGGCTTCTGACGGCGCAAAGCGCGCTGGTGCAGGCTTTCGATCTCACCGAGCGCGACGTCAATCTCGGCGCGCTGCCGCTGTTTCATGTCGCCGGCCTCGGGCTGATGCTGACCACGCAGCAGGCCGGAGGCGCCAGCGTGATCGCCGCGACGTTCGATCCGGCGCAGGCCGCGCGCGACATCGCAGCAGAGAAGGTCACGGTGATGGCCGAATTCGCGCCGATGCTATCGAATATCCTCGATCACGCGGGCGACGGCGACCTCGCAAGCCTGCGCGCGGTGACCGGGCTCGACAGTGCCGAGACCGTGGCGCGGTTCGAGGCGGCCTGCCCGGATGCAACGTTCTGGGCGACGTTCGGCCAGTCGGAGACCTGCGGGCTTGCCACGCTGTCGCCGTGGCGGGAGCGGCCGAAATCCGCCGGGCGGCCGCTGTTCTGGCGCACCATGGCGGCGCTCGACGCGACGGGGGCGCCGGTGCCGGCCGGCGATACCGGCGAGATCGCGCTGCGCGGCCCGACGGTTTTCAAAGGCTACTGGAACGACGAAGCGGCCACCGCGCACGCGTTCCGCCACGGCTGGCACCACACCGGCGATCTCGGCCGGTTCGATGCCGACGGCTATCTCTGGTACGCCGGCCGCGCGCCGGACAAGGAGCTGATCAAGACCGGCGGCGAGAACGTCTATCCCGCCGAGGTCGAGAACATCATTCGCCAACATCCGGCGATCGCCGAGGTGGTGGTGTTCGGCGTGCCCGATCCGCAATGGAGCGAGGCGATCAAGGCGGTCTGCGTGCGCCATGCGAATACCGATGCCAACGCCAGGGAGATCGCCGAGTTCGTCGCCGGGCGGATCGCGCGCTACAAGAAACCGAAATACGTGGTGTTCGTCGAGCGTCTGCCGGTCACGGCTGCGGGCGGCATCGATCGCGTCGCGGTGAAGGCCGCGCATGGCGACGTCTGATCGGGGGCGAACCAGCGGGCGCTGCGTAACTGCTCGGGCGTCTTCATGTTGTTGGTCATTGCCGTCGGGTCGCAGCGGTCGCATGCAGGCGGGCGGCCATCATATCCATCGCCGGCGCGCAGAGCCACCGGCCTGACGGCGCGAGGCGACCCGGCCGTTACTGCACGCCGATCGTGGTGAGGTCCTGGAACCAGTGCTGCGCCTGCACGAAACTCTTCACCTTCGGCGACAGCGCATGCGGGTTGGTGTCGTGCACCACCCAGACCAGCACCGCGTCGTCGACGATCAGCGAATGCGCCTGCGCGATCAGATCGTCCTGCCTGGCGGGATCGAAGCTGTTTTTGGCCTCGTCGATCAGCGCATCGACCTTCGGGTTCTTGTAGCCGCCCCAGTTGACGCCGACCGGCGCCACCTGGCGCGAGTCGAAGAACCGCACGATGGCGTAAAGCGGGTCGGAGGTGACGTAGGCGATGTTGTTCGAGGTGATGCCGGCCATGCTCTCGTCGGCCGCGCCCTTGCGCCATGCGGTGTAAAGAACTTCAAGTTCGACCACCTTGAACTCGATCTCGATGCCGATCTCCTTGAAGCTTTGCTGCAGGAATTCGTTCATCGGCAGCGACAGCATCTGCCCGGTGCCGCCGTTGGCGATGATGAAAGTCGTCTTCAGCGGCTTGTCCGGGCCGTAGCCGGCTTCCTTCACCAGTCTCTTGGCCTCGGCAAGATCATACTTGACCGCGAAGCTCGGCTTGCCGAACCAGGGACTCGACGGATCGACCTGGCCGATCGCGGGCTTGGCGAGGCCGTTCATCAGCGCCACCACCGCGTCGCGGTCGATGGCCAGATTGAGCGCCTTGCGCAGCCGCACGTCGGTCCAGGGCGATCCCGGCAGCACGCTCAGGTGATAATTCCAGACATGCGGCGTGACGTTGTCGACGATCTTCATGCCGGCCGACTTCAACTGCGGCACGGCGTCGGGCGCCGGCGTCTCGATCAGATCGACCTGGCCCGCCAGCAGCGCGTTGGTGCGCGTCAGCGCTTCCGGCATCGGCACCAGCACCAGTTTGTCGACTTTCGGAATCCGCTTCTTGTTCCAGTAGTCGTCGTTCTTCACCATTTCGGCGAGTTCGCGCGGCACCAGCTTGGTGAGCTTGAACGGACCGGTGCCGGACGGCGAAGCGGCGAACTTGTCCCAGTCCTTGCCGAGCTTGTCGTACTGCGCCGGGCTCGACACCAGGAACCAGAGCATCTGATACGGGAAAAGCGAATCGACGCTCTTGGTGGTGACCTCGACGGTGGAATCGTCGATCTTGGCGTAGCTCGCGACCGACGGCAGCCGGGTCTTGACCTGCGCGCTCTGGCGCTTGTCGAATTGCGGCGCCTTGTCGTTCAGCACCTTGTCGAAATTCCAGATCACGGCGTCGGCGTTGAAATCGCTGCCGTCGTGAAACTTGACGCCCCGGCGCAGCGTGAAACGCCATTTGGTCTTGTCGGTATCGTCGACCTTCCATTCGGTCGCGAGTCCTGGGATCAGTTTGCCGGGCCGGTCCGACACGTCCATCTCCCACGCCACCAGCGGATCGTACAGCGTGTAGCCGGTGAACTGATACGCGCCCGCGCCGCGATCGGGCTGGCCGGTGGTGAGCGGAATGTCGGCCATCGAGATGCCGTAGCGCACCACCGTTTCCGCACGCGCGGCTGGCGCCACGCCGATCGCCGCGACCATGGCCGCCACAAGCACCGACATCCGAACGCGCATCGACAAACTCCGACAAAGGAAAACTGACGATCGCGATGCAAGCTTGATGCCATAATAGGCAACGAGACATGTGGCTCGCGTCGTCGCGCTGCGGGCCGTAACGCCGACAAGCCGCCATTGCGACAGCGTCCGACGCGCCTCGCCACATTGCCGCGCGTGGCACAGCCGTTGCATGACGATTGCATAAGATTTAGCCAGCGTTGTCAGAGGAACTAGCATGATGCGTCGTTCAACATACGCCCCTCGCCGCAGCGCGACCGCGATGCTCCTGCTTTCGCTCGCCTCGACGGCGATCATCCTTCCAGGTGTCGCCGGCGCAGAAACGCTGCTGCGGATCGGCATGACGGCGGCGGATATTCCACGCACGCTCGGACAGCCCGATCAGGGATTTGAAGGCAATCGCTTCACCGGGCTCACGATGTACGACGCGTTGACGATGTGGGACCTGTCCTCGCCGGACAAAGCCAGCGTGATGATCCCGGGGCTTTCCACCGAATGGGCGGTCGATGACGCCGACAAGAAGAAATGGACCTTCAAGCTGCGTCCGGGGGTGACGTTTCACGACGGCTCGCCGTTCAACGCCGACGCGGTGGTGTGGAATGTCGAGAAGGTGCTTAAGCAGGACGCGCCGCAATTCGACGCGAGCCAGGTCGGCGTGACCGCGTCGCGCATGCCGACGCTGCAATCGGCCAACAAGATCGACGACATGACCGTCGAACTGATCACAAAGGAGCCGGACAGCTTTCTGCCGATCAACCTCACCAATCTGTTCATGGCGAGTCCGACCAGATGGCAGTCGTTCTACGACAAGGCCGAAGGCGCCGACGCCAAGGCGAAATCGCAGGCGGCGTGGGCCGGGTTCGCCAAGGACGCCTCCGGCACCGGACCGTGGAAGATGTCGAAGTTCACGCCGCGCGAGCGGCTCGAACTGGTGAAGAACGACAATTACTGGGACAAGGCGCGCATCCCCAAGGTCGACAAGATGCTGCTGCTGCCGATGCCGGAAGCCAATGCCCGCACCGCGGCGCTGTTGTCCGGCCAGGTCGACTGGATCGAGGCGCCGGCGCCGGACGCGGTCAAGGAAATCACCGCGCGCGGTTTCACCATCTACAAGAACGAGCAGCCGCATGTCTGGCCGTGGCAGTTCTCACGCGTCGACGGCTCGCCGTGGAACGACATCCGCGTCCGCAAGGCCGCCAATCTCTGCATCGACCGCGAAGGCCTCAAAGATGGTTTGCTCGCGGGCCTGATGGTGCCGGCCAGCGGCACCTTCGAGGTGGGACATCCGTGGCGCGGCAAGCCGAATTTCGAGATCAAGTATGACAAGGCCGCCGCGCAGACGCTGATGCAGGAGGCCGGCTACGGCCCGACCAAGAAGCTGACGGTGAAGACCCAGACCTCGGCCTCGGGATCGGGCCAGATGCTGCCGCTGCCGATGAACGAATATCTGCAGCAGGCGCTGGCGGAATGCTACTTCGACGTCCAGCTCGACGTCATCGAGTGGAATACGCTGTTCACAAACTGGCGGCGCGGCGTCAAGGACGCCAGCGCCAACGGCGCCAACGCGACCAACGTCACCTACGCGGCGATGGACCCCTTCTTCGCGATGGTACGCTTCCTGCAGTCGTCGATGGCGCCGCCGGTCTCCAACAATTGGGGCTTCATCAACAATCCGAAGTTCGACGAGCTCGTCACCAAGGCGCGCCAGACCTTCGATCCGGCGGCGCGCGACGCCGCGCTCGCCGAGCTGCATGCGGCGTCGGTCGACGACGCGGCGTTCCTGTATGTCGCGCACGACGTCGGCCCGCGCGCGATGAGCAGCAAGATCAAGGGTTTCGTGCAGCCGAAGAGCTGGTTCGTCGACTTCTCGCCGGTGTCGATGACGCAGTGACAATAATGCTGCAAAGGTGACGCTCAAGTTTTCAAAAGGCTGGTGCAGCGGATGTTCCCTCTCTCCGTGAGGGAGAGGGTGCCTGAGATGCGAAGCATCGAAGGCGGGAGAGGGGTGAAACCTATCGATAGGCCGGGCCCCTCTCCCGGCTCGCATCTAACGATGCTCGCCACCCTCTCCCTCAAGGGGAGAGGGAAGAAAGCCGAGCTCAGGCTAGAGGTCCTCCGTGTTCGCCTACACCGCCCGCCGCATCGTCTATGTGATCCCGATCGTGATCAGCGTCGCGCTGGTTTGCTTTCTGCTGGTCCACATCACGCCGGGCGATCCGCTGGTGGCGATCCTGCCGGCCGACGCGTCGCAGGAACTCGCCGCGCAACTCCGCATCGCCTACGGCTTCGACAGGCCGCTTCCGGTGCAGTTCGGGCTTTGGCTGTGGAAGGCCGTGAACGGCGACCTCGGCACCTCGATCGCCACCGGACGTCCGGTGTTGTCGGAGGTGTTGCGCGCGGTCGGCAACACCGTGACGCTGGCGATCGCCGCGGCGGCGATCGGCTTTTCGCTCGGGCTTTTTTTCGGCCTGATCGCCGGATACTTCCGCGACACCTGGGTCGACAAAGTCGCGACGTCGATCGCGATCGCCGGCGTGTCGGTGCCGCATTACTGGCTCGGCATGGTGCTGGCGATCATCTTCTCGGTGCAGCTCAACTGGCTGCCCGCGGTCGGCGCCGGTCCCGGCGGCTCCGGACAATGGAATTGGGACTGGGAGCATCTGCGTTATCTGGTGCTGCCCGCGATCACCACCTCGGTAATCCCGATGGGCATCGTTACCCGCACCGTGCGCGCGCTGACCGGCGATATCCTGTCGCAGGATTTCGTCGAGGCGTTGCGCGCCAAGGGCCTGCACGAGACCCGCGTGTTCCGCCACGTGATCAAGAATGCCGCGCCGACCGCGCTCGCGGTGATGGGCCTTCAATTGGGATACATGCTCGGCGGCTCGATCCTGATCGAAACGGTGTTTTCATGGCCGGGTTCGGGACTGCTGCTGAACTCGGCGATCTTCCAGCGCGACCTGCCGCTGCTGCAAGGCACGATCCTGGTGCTGGCGCTGTTCTTCGTGCTCCTCAATCTCGTGGTCGACATCGCGCAGGCATCGATCGATCCGCGCATCAAGCGAAGCTAGAGACATGGTTCCGAATCAACTCGGCGGCGACTTTCTTTCACCTCGCCCCGCTCGCGGGGAAAGGTCGGATTGCATCGTTAGATGCGATCCGGGTGAGGGGGACTCTCCGCGAATCCGAGTGTGTGTAGAGACCCCCTCACCCCGACCCTCTCCCCGCAAGCGGGGCGAGGGAGAATGAGCGCGATCACCGACACCGCGCCGCAGGTCGCGCCCATCGGCAATGCCCGCGGCTACTGGGCCACGGTCGGCCGGCGCATCGTCCGCGACAAGGTCAGCATCGCCTGCGCGGTCATCCTGCTGCTGATCTTCGCGTCGGCGCTGCTGGCGCCGTGGCTGCATCTCGCCGATCCGTATCAGGGATCGATGATCCGCCGGCTACGCGTGATCGGCACGCCGGACTATCCGCTCGGCACCGACGAACTCGGCCGCGACATGCTGGCGCGTCTGGTCTATGGCGGTCGATTATCGCTGCTGATCGGCATCCTGCCGGTGATCCTCGCGTTCCTGATCGGCACGTCGCTCGGGCTGATCGCCGGCTATGTCGGCGGCAAGGTAAATACCGCGATCATGCGTACCGTCGATATCTTCTACGCATTCCCCTCCGTGCTGCTTGCGATCGCGATCTCCGGCGCGCTCGGCGCCGGCATCGTCAATTCGATCGTCTCGCTCACCGTGGTGTTCATGCCGCAGATCACCCGCGTGGCGGAAAGCGTCACCACCGGCGTGCGCAACATGGATTTCGTCGACGCCGCGCGCGCGTCCGGCGCAGGCGCGCTCACCATCATGCGCGTGCACATGCTCGGCAACGTGCTCGGCCCGATCTTCGTCTACACGACGGGACTGATCTCGGTGTCGATGATATTGGCCGCGGGGCTGTCGTTTCTCGGGCTCGGCACCAAGCCGCCGGAGCCGGAATGGGGACTGATGCTGAATACGCTGCGCACCGCGATCTACGTCAATCCGTGGGTGGCGGCGCTGCCCGGCGCGATGATCTTCGCGGTCTCGATCTGCTTCAACCTGCTGAGCGACGGCATGCGCAGCGCCATGGACATCCGGAACTGACGCGATGCGCGCGACCGAGAGCATCGACAGGTTCGAGCCGATCGAAGACCTCGGCGGCGCGGCGCAGCCGCTGCTGCGGGTCGACGGCCTCACCAAGCATTTCCCGGTCCGCGGCGGCTTGTTCGGCGCGGGCAAGACGGTGCGCGCGGTCGACGACGTGACGTTTGCGATCGGCAAGGGCGAGACCGTCGGCATCGTCGGCGAATCCGGCTGCGGCAAGTCGACCACCGCGCGGCTATTGATGCATCTGATGCCGCGCGACGGCGGCGACATCATCTTCGACGGCCGCAAGATCGGACGCGAACTGAGCCTGCGCGAGCTGCGCCGCGGCATGCAGATGGTGTTCCAGGACAGCTACGCCTCGCTCAATCCGCGGCTGACGATCGAGCAATCGATCGCCTTCGGTCCCAAGGTGCACGGCATGGGCGACGCCGCCTCGCGCGTGCTGGCGCGCGAGTTGCTCGGCAAGGTCGGACTGCGTCCGGAGAATTTCGCCAACCGCTATCCGCACGAGATTTCCGGCGGCCAGCGTCAGCGTGTCAACATCGCGCGCGCGCTCGCGCTGTCGCCGCGTCTGGTGATTCTCGACGAGGCGGTTTCCGCGCTCGACAAGTCGGTCGAGGCGCAGGTGCTGAACCTCTTGGTCGATCTCAAGCGCGAATTCGGCCTGACCTACCTGTTCATCAGCCATGACCTCAATGTGGTGCGCTACATCTCGGATCGCGTGCTGGTGATGTATCTCGGCGAAGTCGTCGAACTCGGCCCGGTCGATCGGGTGTGGGACGCGCCGGCGCATCCTTATACCCGCGCGCTGCTCGCGGCGATGCCGTCGTCCGATCCCGACAACCGCACGCAGGTGCCGCCGATCACCGGCGATCCGCCGAACCCGATCGATCCGCCCTCAGGGTGCCGGTTTCACACCCGCTGCCCGTTCGCCGAACCGCTCTGCTCCGGCGCCACGCCGAAGCTCACCGCGCTGAACCGCCTCGGCCACGAAGCGGCGTGCTATATGGCGATTCCGGCCTCGGGACATAGCCGCGCGCCGGCAGCAGGAGCGCCTTTCGCATGAGTTCGACACCGAGTCCGGAAGATATCAAGGCGATGGCCGCGGCCGCGGGGGTGCCGGTCGATGATGCCGTCGCCGCGCGGATCGCGCGATCGATGGCGCCGGCGTTTGACGGCTTCGCGCCGGTCGCCGGCACGCTGCCGTTCGATCTCGAGCCGGCGGCGTTCGTCGTGGTGCAACGCGGGTCCGACACATGAGCGTCGAGCCCGCCGATATGTCGCTGACGGAGGTCGCGCGGGCGATCGCAGCGAAGCGCGTGTCGTCGCGCGAGGCGACGCAATCCTGTCTCGAGCGCGTCGCCAAATGGCAGCCGGCGCTCAACGCCTTCATGGCGATCGAAGCCGAGCAGGCGCTGGCCGCGGCGGACGCCGCAGACAGGGCGCTCGCGGCCGGAAGAAGCCACGGGGCGCTGCACGGCGTGCCGCTCGCGCACAAGGACATGTATTACGACCAGGGCCACGTCGTCACCTGCGGCTCGCTGATCCGCCGCGACTGGATCGCGGCCGCGACCTCGACGGCGCTGCAGCGGCTGAAGGACGCCGGCACCATCCGCACCGGATCGCTGCAGATGTCGGAATTCGCCTATGGCCCGACCGGGCACAACGCCCATTTCGGCCCCGTCTGCAATCCGTGGCACGCCGATCATATCACCGGCGGCTCGTCGTCGGGGTCGGGCTCGGCGGTCGCCGCACGGCTGACATTCGCAGCACTCGGCTCGGACACCGGCGGCTCGATCCGCATGCCGGCGCATTTCTGCGGCGTCACCGGGCTGAAGACCACGGTCGGCCGCATCAGCCGCGCCGGCGCGATGCCGCTGTCGCAATCGCTCGACACCGTCGGCCCGCTGGCGCGCACGGTCGAAGATTGCGCGCTGCTGCTCGCGCTGATGGCCGGCGCCGATCCGGCCGACCCGACCTGCGTCGGCGGCGAGGTGCCGGACTACGTCGCGGCTACGACCGGAACGCTGAAAGGCGTTCGCATCGGCGTGCCGGACGCGTTCTATGTCG
>CAXUBE010000065.1:10480-10951 GCA_964249215.1 uncultured Rhodopseudomonas sp.
CCGCAAGGGTCCCCGCAAAAGTTATGCCCGCATGGAGCGGAGTGGCGGTTGGGAGACGACGGTCACGCCAGAGTTGGCGGAGTTCATCGCGGATCTGGACATGTTCTACCTCGGCACCGCGAATGCCGCGGGGCAGCCGTACATCCAGCACCGGGGCGGGCCGCCCGGTTTCTTTGCCGCGCCCCCCGCCGCCCCCACGGCGCGGATTCTGGAAGACACCGTCGCGACGCTGAAGCGCGAGGGCGCCGACATCGTCGGCGTAAGCCTGCCGGAGCAACGCCGGCTCACCGCCGCATCGCAGATCGTGCTCGCGGTGGAGGCCGCGGCGTTTCACAGGCGCTGGATGATCGAGCGCCCGCAGGACTACGGACCGCAGGTGCTGATGCGGCTGCAGAACGGTCTCGCGATCCCTGCGATCTCCTATCTCGAAGCGATGCGCTGGCGCGGCCCGGCGCTCGCCGCCTTCAACGC
>CAXUBE010000066.1:0-10920 GCA_964249215.1 uncultured Rhodopseudomonas sp.
CTGTTCGATCTTGCGGGTGATCGAGTCCAGCCGCTGATGAATCTCGGCGACCTCGGCGGCGTCCTGCTCCGGCAGCGGGGCGCGAGACGGGTCCTGCGGGCCGCCGACCTGGGCGCTGATCCAGTCGCCGAGCGACATGCCGGCGCGCTTGGCGGCGGCTTCGGCCCTCTCACGCACTGACGGCTCGATATCCTCGACGTTCCACGATACGCGATTCATGCTCTGTCCGCTTCCGAACCGGCGCTTCGTCTGCGCCCTGCAGGCCTCCCGCGCGTCCCGGCACGGGACAACCGAAGCCGACGCGGGTGGTCTGCCCCTGGTGTCGACTTTTTCGTGTTACGGTAAATACGGAGTTAAGGAGCGGGCCGGCGCGGCCGTAAAGTTGTCGTAACGCCCCCGTCGCGGGCTGCGCGGGTCGTCGGCGTCCCACGCGCTGCGCGGATACCGCGGAGCCGGTTCGCGCCGTGGCCGATCCGAACACGGTGATTGCTGCACGGCGTGATTTTCCCTAAACGGGGGCGGCGATGCTTCCCGCCGCGAGGACGACATGCCGAGCTACAAAGCACCCCTTGACGATGTCGGTTTCCTGCTCGACGAGGTGTTTCATTTCGACCGCTACAACAACCTGCCGGGCTTCGCCGACGCGTCCGCCGACCTGCGCCAGGCGATATTGTCGGAGGCCGCCCGGTTGAGCGAACAGGTGCTGCAGCCGCTCAATATGAGCGGCGACCGCGAGGGCTGCACCCGTCATGCGGACGGCAGCGTCACCACGCCGACGGGCTTCAAGGCCGCGTTCAGGGAGGTCGTCGAGGGCGGCTGGCTCGGCCTGTCCGCGCCGGTGGAATATGGCGGCCAGGGCCTGCCGGTGACGCTCTCGCAGGTCGTCGCCGAGCTGCAGTGTTCCGCCAACATGGCGTTCTCGATGTATGGCGGCCTCACCATGGGCGCGACCGCGGCGTTGACCGTGCACGGCAAGCCCGAGCAGAAGGCCATGTTCCTGCCGAAGATGGTCACCGGCGAGTGGACCGGCACCATGAACCTGACCGAGCCGCAATGCGGCACCGATCTGGGCCTGCTGCGCACCAGGGCGGTGAAGCAGCCCGACGGCAGCTACAGGATCACCGGCACCAAGATCTTCATCTCCTCCGGCGAGCACGATCTGGCGGCGAACATCATCCATCTGGTGCTGGCCCGCATCGAGGGCGCGCCGGCCGGCATCAAGGGCATCTCGCTGTTCGTGGTGCCGAAATTCCTGGTCGACGCCGACGGCACGCCCGGCGCGCGCAACGGCGTCGTCTGCGGCTCGATCGAGCACAAGATGGGCATCCACGGCAATTCGACCTGCACCATGAACTACGACGGCGCGATCGGCTGGCTGATCGGCGAAGAGAACAAGGGCATGCAGGGCATGTTCGTGATGATGAACGAGGCCCGCCTCGGCGTCGCGGTGCAGGGCCTCGCGCAATCCGAAGTCGCCTACCAGAACGCCGCGATCTATGCCCGCGAACGGCTGCAGGGCCGCGCGCTGACCGGGCCGAAGGCGACCGACAAGCCGGCCGACCCGATCATCGTGCATCCCGACGTGCGCCGCGCGCTTTTGACGATGCGCGCGTTCAACGAGGCGGCGCGCGCGATGGTGGTGTGGACCGCACTGAAGAGCGACGTCGCGCATCGCTCGGACGATCCGAAGGAGCGGCAGCTCGCCGACGACCACATGGGGCTGATGACGCCGATCCTGAAGGGCGTGCTGACCGATGTCGGCTTTTCCAACACCGTGCTGGCGCAGCAGGTCTATGGCGGCCACGGCTATATCGCCGACCACGGCATGGAGCAGTTCGTGCGCGATGCGCGGATCGCGATGATCTACGAGGGCGCCAACGGCATCCAGGCGCTCGATCTGGTCGGTCGCAAGCTGCCGCGCGACGGCGGCCGCGCCGCGATGGCGTTCTTCGCCGAGGTCGCGGGCTTCGCCAAGGAGCACGGCGCGGACGAGGCGATGAAGCCGTTCGTGTCTCCGCTCTCGGCCGCGCTCGGGCACCTGCAGCAGGCCACCACCTGGCTGATGATGAATGCGCTGAAGCAGCCCGACAATGCCGGCGCCGGCGCCACCGATTACATGCAGCTATTCGGCCTCGTCGCGTTCGGCTACATGTGGGCGCGGATGGCGAAGGTCGCCCATGAGAAGATTGCCGGCAGCGGCGCCACGCCCTATCTGACCACCAAGCTCGTCACCGGCCGCTTCTTCATGGAACGGATGCTGCCGGAAACGTTCGTCCATCTGTCGCGCATCGAGACCGGCAGCGCGACCATGATGGAATTGCCGGCGGAGGCTTTCTGATTTGCCAGTCTCTTCTCAAGCAGTGCCGTCATCCCCGCGCAGGCGGGGATCCAGTATTCGGGACGTTCGCGTTCGAACGCCGATGCTCCGGAATACTGGGTCACCCGCTTTCGCGGGTGACGACGTCGCGTCGCTGGCGCGGGTGACGACGGCGCGTCGCTTTCGCGGGTGACGACGGCGCGTCGCTTGCGCGGGTGACGACGGCGCGCAACGAAATTCAATCCGAGGACACACCATGCCCGAAGCCTTCATCTACGATCACGTTCGCACCCCGCGCGGCCGCGGCAAGGCCGACGGCGCACTGCACGAGGTGACCGCGCTGGCGCTCGCCACGGTGCCGCTGATGGCGCTGAAGGCGCGCAACCATCTGCCGGAAGGCAGCGTCGACGACGTCGTGCTCGGCGTGGTCGATCCGGTCGGCGAGGCGGGATCGGACATCGCGCGGTTCGCGGCGCTGAATGCCGGGCTCGGCGAATCGGTGCCGGGCGTGCAGATCAGCCGGTTCTGCGCCTCGGGTCTCGACGCGGTGAATTTCGCCGCGGCGCAGATCATGAGCGGCCAGCACGACCTCACCATCGGCGGCGGCGCGGAATCGATGAGCCGGGTCGGGATCGGCGCGTCCGGCGGCGCCTGGCCGATGGACCCGTCGATGGCGGTGCCGTCCTACTTCATGCCGCAGGGCGTCTCGGCTGACCTGATCGCGACCAAATACGGCTTCTCGCGCGACGACGTCGACGCCTATGCGGTGCAGAGCCAGCAGCGCGCCGCGAAGTCCTGGGAGGAGGGGCGTTTCGACAAATCGGTGGTGCCTGTCAAAGACCTCAACGGACTGACGATCCTCGCCAAGGACGAGCACATGCGGCCGTCGACCACGATGCAGTCGCTCGGCCAGTTGCAGCCGTCGTTCGTCCAGATGGGGGTGATGGGCGGGTTCGACGCGGTGGCGATCCAGTCGCATCCGGAGATCGAAAAGATCAACTACGTGCACCACGCCGGCAATTCGTCCGGCATCGTCGACGGCGCCGGCGCGGTGCTGCTCGGCAGCAAGGACGCCGGCGTCAAGCACGGCCTGAAGCCGCGCGGGAAAATCCGCGCCTTCGCCAATATCGGCTCCGAGCCCGCGATGATGCTGACCGGCCCGGTCGACGTCACCCGCAAGCTGTTCGAGCGCTCGGGAATGACCAAGGCCGACATCGACCTGTTCGAGCTCAACGAGGCGTTCGCCTCGGTGGTGCTGCGCTTCATGCAGGCGTTCGACATCGACGACGACAGGATCAACGTCAATGGCGGCGCGATCGCGCTCGGCCATCCGCTCGGCGCCACCGGCGCGATGATCCTCGGCACCGTGCTGGACGAGCTCGAACGCACCGGCAAGTCGACCGCGCTGGTGACGCTGTGCATCGGCGGCGGCATGGGCACCGCGACGATTATTGAACGGGTGTAGGCCGCCACCCTCTCCCGCAAGGGGAGAGGGAAAAGAAAAGGGAGCCACGCATGACCTACGCTAACTTCAAGCTCGAGACCGACGCCGACGGCATCGCGCTGGTGACCTGGGATATTCCCGGCCGCTCGATGAACGTGCTCGATGCCAAGACCATCGAGGAGCTCGGCGCGATCGTCGACGCCACCGCCGCGGATGCCGCGGTCAAGGGCGTGGTGATCACCTCGGGCAAGGAGGCGTTTTCCGCCGGCGCGGACCTGTCGATGCTGGAAGGCATGAACAAGACCTTTGCCGACGTGCTGAAGGCCGGTGGCGCGGAAGCCGCGCAAAAAATGCTGTTCGACGAAAGCCGCAAACTGTCGCTGACACTGCGCAAGATCGAGACGTCCGGCAAGCCGTGGGTCGCCGCGATCAACGGTCTCGCGCTCGGCGGCGCGTTCGAAGTCACGCTCGCCTGCCACCACCGCGTCGCCGCCGACAATCCGAAGACCCGGCTCGGGCTTCCGGAAATCAAGGTCGGGCTGTTTCCCGGCGGCGGCGGCACGCAGCGTCTGCCGCGCATGCTGCAGCCGGCCGAGGCGATGCAGATGCTGCTGAAGGGCGAACTCGTCAATCTCGCCAAGGCCAAGGCCTCGAAGATCGTCGATGCGGTGGTGCCGGCGGCCGATCTGATCAGCGCTGCAAAGGACTGGATCAAGGGCGGCGGCAAGGCGACAGCGCCCTGGGACGAAAAGGGTTTCAAGCTGCCCGGCGGCCCGGTGTTCTCCAAGCAGGGCATGATGATCTTCCCGGCCGGCAACGCGATCTATCGCCGCGAGACCTACGACAATTATCCGGCGGCGCGCGCGATCATGCAGTGCGCCTATGAGGGCCTGCAATTGCCGATGGACGCCGCGCTGCGCGTGGAGTCGCGCTATTTCGCGCATATCCTGCAGTCGAAGGAAGCCGCGGCGATGATCCGCAGCCTGTTCCTGTCGATGCAGGAATTGAACAAGGGCGCGCGCCGCCCGCAGAATATCCCGCCGACCAGGGTGAAAAAACTCGCCATCATCGGCGCCGGCTTCATGGGCGCCAGCGTCGGCTACGTCTCGGCCAAGGCGGGCATCGAGGTGGTGCTGATCGACCGCTACCAGGCCGCCGCCGACAAGGGCAAAGAGCACGCGAAGTCGGTGATCGACGGCCTGATCGCCAAGGGCCGCGCCAGGGAGGCCGAGCGCGACGCGCTGATGGCCAAGATATCAGCCACGGCGGATTTCGACGTCATCAAGGACTGCGACCTCGTGATCGAGGCGGTGTTCGAGGACCGCAAGGTCAAGGCCGAGACCTATGCCAAGGCGCAGCCGCTTTTGAAGGAGGGCGCGATCTTCGCCTCCAACACCTCGACGCTGCCGATCAATTCGCTGGCCGAGGAATTCGCCGACCAGGGCAAATTCATCGGCATCCATTTCTTCTCGCCGGTCGAGAAGATGATGCTGGTCGAGATCATCGTCGGCAGGAACACCGGCGACCTGGCGCTCGCCACCGCGCTGGATTACGTCCGCGTGATCGGCAAGACGCCGATCGTGGTGAATGATTCGCGCGGCTTCTTCGCCAACCGCTGCGTGCTGCGCTTCACCTCCGAAGGCCTCGAAATGCTGATGGAGGGCGTGCCGCCGGCGATGATCGAGACCACCGCGAAGATGGCCGGCATGCCGGTGGGGCCGCTGTCGCTGTCGGACGAGATCGCGCTCGACCTCGTGCTCAAGATCATGAAGGCGACCGAGGCCGACCTCGGCTCGCAGGCGGTCGATCAGGCGCAGAAGAAGCTGATCGTGGAGATGGTGGAGAAGCAGGAGCGGTTCGGCCGCAAGAACGGCAAGGGCTTCTACGACTATCCCGCGAAAGGCAAGGGCCAGAAGGCGCTGTGGCCGGGTCTGGGCGCGCTGCTGCCGAAGCCGGTCGATCCGGACACGCTCGACGTCGCGGAACTGAAGCAGCGCTTCCTCGTGGCGCAGGCGGTGGAAGCGGCGCGCACGGTGGAGGATCACGTCATCACCGACGTGCGCGAGGCCGATGTCGGCTCGATCCTCGGCTTCGGCTTCGCGCCGTTCACCGGCGGCACGCTGAGCTATATCGACTTCATGGGCACGAAGGAGTTCGTGGCGCTGTGCCACAAGTTCGAAGCCAAATACGGCTCGCGCTTCACGCCGCCGAAGCTTCTGGAAGAGATGGCGGCGAAGGGCGAGACGTTCTACGGCCGCTTCCCGCCGAAGAAGCTCGCGGCGGCTTAGTTCACGAACGCCAACCCCGCAAAGGCCGTCACCCTCCGCGGAGGCGGAGGGCCCAGCATTCGGAGGGTTCGTGATCGATCGCGGATTCGCAGAGCACCGGGTCCCCGCGTCCGCGGGGATGACGGCGGAATGTGTTGTCACCCCGCTTGCAGCAGGCCTTCCGTCTTCAGCGCGGCCTGGACGTTCGGACGCGCGGCGACGCGCGCCTGATAGGCGACCAGGTTCGGAAACGCCGAAATGTCGATATTCATGCGGCCCGCCCAGGCCAGCATCACGAACAGATAGCCGTCGGCGACGGTGAACTGCGATCCCATCAGATAGTCCTTGCCGGCCAACTGTTTGTCGGCGTAGCCGAAATATTTGGCGATGCGGTCCTTGAAGAACTGCTTGGTCTCGTCCGACAGCGCCGGCTGAAACAGCGGACCGAAGCTCTTGTGCAGGTCGGTCGAGATGAAATTCAGCCATTCCTGCAGCCGATAGCGCTCGGTGCTGCCGTTGGCGGGCGCGAGGTTCTTGCCGGCCGCCTTGTCGGCGATCATCTGCACGATGGCCGGGCCCTCGGTCAGGATGCTGCCGTCGTCGAGCGCCAGCGCCGGCACGGCGCCCTTCGGATTGATCTTGGTGTAGTCGTCGCCATTTTCGGTGGTCTTGGCCTTGAGGTCGACCTTGACGAGATCATGGGCGAGACCGGCCTCGTGCAAGGCGATATGCGGCGACAGCGAGCAGGCGCCGGGCGAATAATACAGCTTCATGGCATTCCTCCGTGGTCTGGCCCGCGATTAAATGCATCTGCATGAAATAGTCAAGATTGATGCAAATGCATTTAGTGCGCTAGATTGGACGGACGGATCGGACGTCGCGGTGAATTCGGCGCGCCGGCATCCAGGGACGACAGACCAGGCGATGAAACGCAAACCTTCGGCCGAGGCGACCGCCGCCTGGATTCGCCTGATGCGGATTCAGCGCCGCGTGCTGGATGCGCTCGAGCAGGACCTGAAGAAGGACGGCTTCCCGCCGCTGGCATGGTACGACGCGCTGCTGGAATTGTCGCGCGCCCCGAGCGGGGAAATGCGGCCGGTCGAGCTCGAAAAGCAGATGCTGATCCCGCAATACTCCGCCTCGCGGCTGATCGACCGGCTGGTCGACGAGGGGCTGGCGGCGCGACGAGAGTGCGAGATCGACAAGCGCGGGCAGTTCGTCGAGATCACCGATTCCGGCCGCGACCTGCAGAAGAAGATGTGGGCGGCCTATTCGTCCGCGATCGAGAAACACGTCGGATCGAAACTATCCGACGCCGACGCGGCGCGGCTCTGCGCGCTGCTCGACCGGCTCGGTTGTTCCTGTGATCCGGCGACCGCCCCCGCTTCCCGGGACGCCGCCGCGGCGCGATGATACGTCTTCCACCCGAACTGATAGCGGGCTATATCGGTCCCCGCTGCCCCGACACCGCGCAACGCAGACCATCGCGCCAGTTTCCGGACCTTTCATGGCGCGTGACCAGATCGATATGACGCCGCTGCATTCGCGCGACGAACTCGTCGCGTGGCTGGAAGGGGGCGTCAAGCGGCCGTCCGAATTCCGCATCGGCACCGAGCACGAGAAGACCCCGTTCACGCTGAACGGCCACCGCCCGGTGCCGTATGACGGCGCGCGCGGCATCGGCGCGCTGCTGGAGGGCATGCAGATCCTGCTCGGCTGGGAGCCGATCATGGAAGCCGGCAACATCATCGGGCTTCATGACGTGACCGGCGGGGGCGCGATTTCGCTGGAGCCGGGCGGGCAGTTCGAACTGTCCGGCGCGCCGCTGGAGAACGTCCACCAGACTCATTCCGAACTGATGGCCCATCTGGCGCAGGTGCGCGAAGTCGCCACCCCGCTCGGCATCGGATTCCTCGGCCTCGGCATGACCCCGTCCTGGTCGCGCGGCGACATTCCGGCGATGCCGAAGGGCCGCTACAAGATCATGACCGACTACATGCCGAAGGTCGGCCGCTACGGCCTCGACATGATGTATCGGACCTGCACGGTGCAGACCAATCTCGACTTTTCGTCGGAAGCCGACATGGTCAAGAAGCTTCGCGTCTCGGTGGCGCTGCAGCCGGTCGCGACCGCGTTGTTCGCGAACTCGCCGTTCACCGAAGGCAAGCCGAACGGCTTTCTGTCGTTCCGCTCCGAGATCTGGCGCGACACCGACAATGCGCGCGCCGGCATGATCCCCTGGGCGTTCGAGGACGGCATGGGGTTCGAGCGCTGGGTGGATTACGCGCTGGACGTGCCGATGTATTTCGTCAAGCGCGGCGACCGCTACATCGACGTGGCCGGCACGTCGTTCCGGGATTTCTTCGCCGGCAACAACAGCGCGATGCCCGGCGAGCGGCCGACGCTGTCGGACTGGGCCAATCATCTGTCGACGATCTTTCCCGAGGTGCGACTCAAGCGTTATCTGGAAATGCGCGGCTCCGACGGCGTGCCGTGGGGCCGGCTGCCGGCGCATTCGGCATTCTGGACCGGGCTGCTGTACGACAACGGCAATCTCGACGCGGCCTGGGACATCGCCAAGCGCTGGAAGGCCAGCGAACGCCAGGCCCTGCGCGACGACGTGGCGCGGTTCGGCTTCAAGGCCAAGATCGGCTCGCGTTTCCTGTTCGAGATCGCCAAGGATTGCCTGGCGCTTGCCCATGCCGGGTTGCGGCGTCGCGCAAGGGTGGATCACGCCGGCCGCGACGAATCCCGGCACCTGGTCCCGCTCGACGACATTCTGCAGTCCGGCCGCACCCCGGCCGACGAGATGCTGGAGAAATTCCACGGCGTCTGGAAGGGCTCGGTGGAACCGGCTTACCGCGAATACGCGTTTTAGGCCTGTTGCTGCGGCGGGGCCTGCGCCGTTCATCTTCGTTCATCCGCCGTACAGGTAAGCGCCCGTCTGATGCCGGCGTGTTCCAGACATGGACCTTTCGGGCGTTCGGAAGGTGCACGTCGGATTGGAAAGAGCTGCGATGCGCGAAGGCGGCCTGATCAAGGCATGTTTGGTCATGCTTGCCGTCGTAGCGGCCTCGACCGGCATGATGCGGTCCGCCGGCCCCGCGGCGGCGCAGGCCAATTTCGATCGCCCCGGCGGCGACTATTCGCGCGCGCCGGTCGAAAGCGGCGATCCCGCCGATTGCGCGCTGACCTGCGAACGCGACCGTCGCTGCCGCGCCTGGAGTTTCCTTTATCCGCGCGATCCGGAGGATGGCGCGGTGTGCTTGCTGAAAAGCAACGTGCCGGCGCGGGTGCCGAGCAATTGCTGCGTTTCCGGCGTGCGCGGCGCCGGCGTGCTGGAGCCGCGCAACAGCGGCACCGAGGCGTCGATCGACCGGTTCGGCGGCGACTACAAGAGCTTCTCGATGGGCAGCGAGGACGGCGACGACGCCTGCAGGTCCGCCTGCGCCGACGACAGCAGGTGCCGCGCCTGGACCTATGCGAGGCCGGGCTATGTCGGCCGGGAGCCGCGCTGCTTTCTGAAAAAGGACATCAAGCCGCCGCAGCGCAAGCCGGGATTCATCTCCGGCGTGGTGCGATAGAGCGAATCCGCGTCGGGAGAGTCCGATTCAGCCCAGTCGAATCGGAACGCTGGAGTTCTGCGTCCCTCTCCCGCAAGGGGACGGCTCCCTTCCCATGCAACGGGGAGGGGTCAGCCGGTGCCGCCGACGGTGATGCGGTCCATCCGCAGCGTCGGCTGGCCGACGCCGACCGGCACGCCCTGGCCGTTCTTGCCGCAGGTGCCGATGCCGGAATCCAGCGACATGTCGTTGCCGATCATGCTGATGCGGTGCAGGTCGGTCGGGCCGTTGCCGATCAGCATCGCGCCCTTCAGCGGCGCGCCGATCCTGCCGTTCTCGATCCTGTAGGCCTCGGTGCACTGGAACACGTATTTGCCCGAGGTGATGTCCACCTGACCGCCGCCGAAATTCGCGGCATAGATGCCGTTCGTCACGGATGCGAGGATTTCCGCCGGATCGTGGCTGCCTTCCAGCATATAGGTGTTGGTCATGCGCGGCATCGGCACGTGGGCGTAGCCCTGCCGCCGGCCGTTGCCGGTCGGCGTCATGTTCATCAGCCGCGCGTTCTGACGGTCCTGCATGTAGCCGACCAGGATGCCGTCCTCGATCAGCACGGTCCTGCTGGTCGGCGTGCCCTCGTCGTCGATCGACAGCGAGCCGCGGCGTGACGCGATGGTGCCGTCATCGACCACGGTGACGCCCTTGGCCGCGACCTGCTGGCCCATCAATCCGGCGAAAGCGGAGGTCTGCTTGCGGTTGAAATCGCCTTCGAGACCGTGGCCGACCGCCTCGTGGAGCATCACGCCGGGCCAGCCGGGGCCGAGCACCACGTCCATTTCGCCGGCAGGCGCCGGCACCGAGTCGAGATTGACCATCGCCTCACGGATCGCGCCGTCGGCGGCGTCGCGCCACGCCCTGGTCTCGATGAAACGCGCATAGCCCTCGCGGCCGCCGTAGCCCTTGGAGCCGCTTTCCTGCCGGTCGCCATTGCCCGCGACGACGGAGATATTGACCCGCACCAGCGGCCGGATGTCGCGGTAGCTTTCGCCGTCCGGGCGCAGGATCTCGACCACCTGCCAGGTGGCGCCGAGCGAGACCGAGACCTGCCGCACTCGCGGATCCTTGTCGCGGACATAGGCGTCGATCTCGGCCAAGAGCTTGACCTTGGCCTCGAAGCCCGGCGCATCCAGCGGATTGTCGTCGCCGTAGAGCCGGACATTGGTATGCGCCGGTGCGGCGGCGAAGCTGCCTTGATAGCCGCCGCGCACCGCATGGACGGCGTCGGCGGCGCGGGCAAGCGCCGCAATCGACAGGTCCGAGGAATGTGCA
>CAXUBE010000067.1:0-2534 GCA_964249215.1 uncultured Rhodopseudomonas sp.
GGTCGAGACCGATACCGGCGCGCCCGGCCCGCACGGCATCGACCGCGTCGAATTCTGGGTGCAGACCAATCCCGGCACCCGTCCGGGTCCGCTGATGAAGGTCGCCTCCGGAGGCGAACTGTCGCGCTTCCTGCTGGCGATCAAAGTCGTGCTGTCGGACCGCGGCTCGGCGCCGACATTGGTGTTCGACGAGATCGACACCGGGGTCGGCGGCGCGGTGGCGGACGCGATCGGCGCGCGGCTGGCGCGGCTTGCCTCCAAGGTGCAGGTGATGGCGGTGACGCATGCGCCGCAGGTCGCCGCCCGCGCCGACCAGCATCTGCTGATTTCCAAGGACGCGCTCGACCGCGGCCGGCGCGTCGCCACCCGGGTCGATGCGCTGAAGGCCGAGCACCGCCGCGAGGAGATCGCCCGCATGCTGGCGGGCGCTGAAATCACCGCCGAAGCCCGCGCCGCCGCCGATCGGCTGATCAAGGCGGCAGGGTAGCCAGTTCGGTCATTCCGGGGCGGGTCCGCGTCTTCGCGAACGCGAACCCCTGCACGGCCGTCATCCCCCGCGAAGGCGGGGAACCAGTACATCCATCATTTCCGTTGCAATACGAGGTCCTCCGCCGTCGCGGAAGGTGACGTCGTGCTCGTTCACAGTCCGCGACGGGATCCAGCGTTGTTTCGATCGAGATGACGCGCTAATTTTGCGCATGGCCACGAAAAAATCCAAGCCGCCTGTCGCGGTCGATATCCTGACCAAGGCGCAGGCCAGAATCGAACACAAGCGCCTGGCGCTTGTGCTGGAAGGCCACGACAAGGCGTACTATCAGAACGACGCGCCGAAGATTTCCGACGCCGAATACGACGCGCTGCGGCGCCGCGTCGAGGCGATCGAAGCGCGCTTTCCGGATCTCGTCACCAGCGCTTCGCCGACGCAAACCGTCGGCGCGGCGCCGGCGCGCGGCTTTGCGAAGATACGGCATGCGGTGCCGATGCTGTCGCTCGGCAACGCGTTCAGCGAGGCGGATGTGACCGAATTCGTCGAACGCGTCCGGCGTTTCCTCAAGCTCGAGGAGATTCCCGCGATCGTCGCCGAGCCGAAGATCGACGGGCTGTCGTTGTCGCTGCGCTACGAGGACGGCGTGCTGGTGCGCGCCGCGACCCGCGGCGACGGCTTCGTCGGCGAGGATGTCACGGCGAATGTGCGCACCATCAAGGATATTCCCCACCGGCTGAAAGCACGCCGGATCCCCGCCGCCTGCGAACTGCGCGGCGAGGTCTATATGCTCAAGCAGGATTTCCTCGCGCTCAACGAGCGGCAGGAAGCCGCCGGCGACACCACGTTCGCCAACCCGCGCAATTCCGCGGCGGGTTCGCTGCGCCAGAAGGACGTGACCGTCACGGCGTCGCGGCCGCTGAAATTCTACGCCTATGCCTGGGGCGAGATGAGCGACACCCCGATCGCGAAACCGACGCAGCACGGCATGCTGGCATGGCTCGGCAAGGCCGGCTTCACCGTCAATCCGCTGATCGAACGATGCGGCAGCGTCGACGACGCGCTGGCGTTCTACCGCCGGATCGGCGAGGCCCGCGCCGCGCTGCCCTACGACATCGACGGCGTGGTCTACAAGGTCGACCGGCTCGACTGGCAGCAACGGCTCGGTTTCGCCGGCCGCGCGCCGCGCTGGGCGATCGCGCATAAATTCGCCGCCGAGCAGGCCACCACGCTGCTCAACGACATCGAGATCCAGGTCGGCCGCACCGGCGCGCTGACGCCGGTCGCCAAGCTCGCGCCGGTAACGGTCGGCGGCGTCGTGGTGCAGAACGCGACGCTGCACAATGCCGACGAGATCGCGCGCAAGGACGTGCGGATCGGCGATACCGTGATCGTGCAGCGCGCCGGCGACGTGATCCCGCAGATCGTCTCGGTGGTTTCGGAGAAGCGTCCGCGCGGCGCGAAGCCGTATGATTTCCCGACCAGGTGCCCGGTGTGCGGCAGCCATGTCGTGCAGGAGAACGGCGAGGTGGTGCGCCGCTGCACCGGCGCGCTGATCTGCGCGGCGCAGGCGGTGGAGCGGCTGAAGCATTTCGTCTCGAGGCTGGCGTTCGACATCGAAGGCTTGGGCGAGAAGCAGATTCAGGAGTTCTACGACGACAGGCTGATCGCGCATCCGGCCGACATCTTCACGCTTGAGAAGCGTGACGGACGCGCCAAGCTGGAAACCCGCGAGGGCTACGGCGAAACCTCGATCCGCAACCTGTTCGCCGCGATCGACGAGCGTCGCAACATCGACCTGCATCGATTGATCTTCGCGCTCGGCATCCGCCATGTCGGCGAGGGCAATGCCAAATTGCTGGCGCGGCATTACGGCACCATCGAGCATTTTCGCGAGGCGATGCTGGCTGCCGCCAAGGGCGCCGGCGACTTCGACGCGCTGATCGACTGGAACAGCCCGATCAGCACCCATCCGATCGAGGTGCTCGAGAAGTTCGCCCCCGGCAGCGCGAACAACGCCACGGTCTTGCCGGCGAAAAACGCGTCGGTG
>CAXUBE010000067.1:2544-10751 GCA_964249215.1 uncultured Rhodopseudomonas sp.
AGTCCACCCGGCCCCCCCTTTCCCCCCCCCCCACCCCCTGGGGG
Organism: uncultured Rhodopseudomonas sp.; assembly: GCA_964249215.1. GTDB lineage: Bacteria > Pseudomonadota > Alphaproteobacteria > Rhizobiales > Xanthobacteraceae > CAXUBE01. The sequence goes on from CAXUBE010000067.1 coordinate 2,589, forward strand.
GGGGTGGTCTAATTGGCCCCCCACGCCGTGGTCGAATTCTTCGCCGAGACGCGCAACGTCACGGCGCTGGATGCGCTGTTGCGCGAGATGAAGAAGGTTCGCGCCGCCGAGCGGCCGAAATCATCGACGCCGGTCAGCGGCAGGACCGTGGTGTTCACCGGCTCGCTGACCAAATTCACCCGCGACGAGGCCAAGGCCGCGGCCGAGCGGCTCGGCGCCAAGGTCGCGGGCGCGGTGTCGAAGAAGACCGATTATGTCGTCGCCGGCGAGGATGCCGGCTCAAAGCTGACCAAGGCGCGCGATCTCGGCGTCGAGGTGCTGAGCGAACAGCAGTGGCTGGCGCTGATCGCGGGCTGAGCCGCGTATCTAACGAACCAGCGGCTCGGTCGCGACCTGCAGCCACGCGGCGGTGGCGTCGTCGAGCCGGCCCTGCAGCTCGCGGCGGACGCGGGCGTGGTAATCGTTCAGCCAGGCGATTTCCTTGTTGCTGATCCTGGCAGGATCGATCAGCCGGCGGTCGATCGGCGCCAGCGTCAGCGTCTCGAAGCCGTTCATCGGTTTTTCGGCGCCGGCGATCGCAGCCTCGACCACCAGTTCGAGATTCTCGATCCGGATGCCGAACGCGTCGGTTTTGTAGTAGCCGGGCTCGTTGGACAGGATCATGCCGCGCTTCAGCGGCGTCGCGCCGAGCTTGGAGATGCGCGCCGGGCCTTCATGCACCGAGAGGTAGCTGCCGACGCCGTGCCCGGTGCCGTGCTCGAAATCGAGCCCGGCATGCCAGAGAAATTGCCGCGCCAGCGTGTCGAGCTGCGCCCCGGTGGTGCCGTCCGGAAAGACCGCGCGCGCGATCGCGATATGGCCGCGCAGCACGCGGGTGAAGCGGTCGCGCATCTCGGCGGTCGGCTCGCCGATCGCGATGGTGCGGGTGACGTCGGTGGTGCCGTCCTGATACTGCGCGCCGGAATCGATCAGCAGCAGATCGCCGGGCGCGATCCGGCGATTGCTCTTGCGGGTGACGCGGTAATGCACGATCGCGCCGTTCGGCCCGGTGCCGGAAATCGTCGGAAACGACACGTCCTTCAGCGCGCCGGTGTCGCGCCGGAAGGTTTCCAGCGCCTCGACGGCGTCGATCTCGGTGAGCGCGCCGGACGGCGCCTCGCGGTCGATGAAGGCAAGGAATCGCGCCAGCGCCACCGCGTCGCGCCGGTGCGCAGTGCGGGCGCCGTCGATCTCGGTGGCGTTCTTCACGGCCTTGAGCAACGCCAGCGGATCGTTGCCGCGCAACGGCTTGCCGCCGGCGGCGGTGACGATCCGCGACAGCGCATCGGCGGCGGTGGCATTGTCGAGCGCGATCGCAGCACCGCTTGCCGCGATTTCCTGCAGCGCCGGCGTCAACGCGCCCGGCTCCTCGATGATCGCGACTTGCGCGAGATGCGCGCGCGCGCTGTTGGAGAGCTTGCGCGCATCGATGAAGATGGTCGGCCGGCCGTCCTTCGGCACCAGCGCATAGGCCAGCGGCAGCGGCGTGTGCGACACGTCGGCGCCGCGGATGTTGAAGGTCCAGGCCACCGCGTGCGGGTCCGATACCACCAGCGCGTCGGCGCGCAGCCGCGCGATCTCGGCCTGGATGCGCACGAGCTTGTCGGCCTCGCTCTCGCCGGCGACGGCGAGGCCGTGCACGGTGACCGCGCCGAGCGGCGGCGCCGGCCGTTCGCGCCATACCGCGTCGAGCGGGTTGTGATCGACCGCGACCAGTTCGGCGCCGGCTTTGGCGCAGGCCGCGGCCATGCGCTCGGCAGCCGCGGACGTGTGCAGCCACGGATCAAATCCGAGGCGGTCGCCGGCGGCGAGATGCTGCTCGAGCCAGCTTTCGGGGGAGGGATCGACCAGCGGCGCGACCGACCACAGCCTGCCGTCGACCTGCTTGCCGGCCTGCAGCGTATAGCGCCCGTCGACGAACACCGCGGCCGCGTGCGTCAGCACGATCGCCATTCCGGCCGAGCCGGTGAAGCCGGTCAGCCAGGCCAGCCGTTCCTCGGAGGGCGGCACGTATTCGTTCTGCTGCTGATCGGCGCGGGGAACCACGAAGCCGGTGAGACGCCGCCGCAGCAGTTCCTCGCGAAACGCCGCCAGCCGCGCGCCGAGCGCGACGCCGCCTTCCGGCTCCTCGAAGGTCTGGAACAGCGCCTCGAACATCCGAAGTCGACTCTCATTTGTCTTTTTGACGCTGCATCGCCGGCACGAAATATTCAAGCTTTGGCATGGCTTATGCTTCGATATTGAGCTTTCTTAGACAGGAGAGAACGTTTCGCGGCGGGGCGGCGTTCTCTTCAGGTCGGAAGTGCCCGGGGTGTTTCAACTCAACGATGAGGGGAATCACGATGCCAGCCTTTACGTTCGAAAAAATCTCGCCGCCGGTACGACGCGGAGCGGCTCCGGAGACCGAAAAGAAACCGCGCGGCGTCGTGGTGCGGATGATCGACCGGCTGTTCGACACGCGGGTCAAGCGCGCGCCGATCAGTCCCGAGGACCGCCACGGCGGCCGGCAGCTTCCGCGCTGACCGAGCCGCGATTTTGCAGCAGCAGGCTGCTCCAGCCTTCGACGACGACCTGCCGGATCAGCACCAGGCCCCTCGCGCGATAGGCCGCGGCCACGCCCCGCACCTGCGCAGGCAGCAGTCCGGACAGGATGACCGCCGCGCCAGGCGCCAGATGCGCGGCCATCGGCGCCGCGAGCTGCCGCAACGGATTGGCGAGGATGTTGGCCAGCACCAGATCGAACGGCGCGCGGCGGGCGAATTCCGGCGCGGCAAAGCCGGTGGCGGCGATGACGTCGACCAGATTGCCGGCGCCGTTGTGCCTGGCATTGTCGCGCGCGACCGACACCGCGCGGGGATCGATGTCGCCGGCGAGCACACGCGCATGCAGCGCCTTCGCCGCGGCGATCGCCAGCACGCCGGTGCCGCAGCCCAAGTCCAGCACCCGCCGCGGCCGGTGGCGTTTCAGCACCTGGTCCAGCAGCAGCATGCAGCCGCGGGTGGTGCCGTGATGGCCGGAGCCGAACGCCAGCGCCGCCTCGATCTCGATGCCGATCCTGTTGCGCGGCACGTTGGCGCGGTCGTGCCGGCCGTGCACCACGAAGCGGCCGGCGCGCACCGGCACCAGTCCTTCGAGGCTGGCCTTGACCCAGTCCTGCGGCGCGATCGCGCCGAACGCGATCGTCGCGGCGATCTCCTCGCCGGCGGCGAGCGCCACCAGGTCGCGGACCATCGCCCGGTCCGGCGGCTCGGCGAAATACAGCGTGACGTCCCACACTTTGTCGGGGCGCTCGAACGCGGCGACCGCCACCTCGCCGTCGCCGAAACTCTCGGTCAGCCGATCGGCCGCCCGCCGCGCTGCGGCCTCATTGCCGATTCCGAAATTGGCGCGGTGGGTGGACGGAGTTTCGGGAGAAGTCATGCCTGGACTTTGTGCGTTCTGCTGCTGACGCCTGCCGCCCGACCCATTAGGCTATCGCGCGGCGGGCGCCAACCGAGGGTCGATCAATGCAACACGGCGAATTCGAAGCCCAGCTCAAGGCCGACGGCTATCAGGAAATCGAGCATCAAGAGCTCGCGCCACGGCCCGGCAAGGGCCGGCACAGGCACCTGTTCGCGATCCGCGGGCTGGTGAAGTCGGGGGCGTTCACCGTCGCGCAAAGCGGCGAACCGGTCGTCTACGGCGCGGGGCAGGTTTTCGCGGTCGACCACGGCGAACTCCACGACGAATGGGTCGGACCGGATGGCGCCAGCGTCATCATCGGACGCCGGTTTTCGGAGCGTGAGGCGCTGTAGCCGACCCACAGCCTTATCCACCGTCTATCCACCGGTTGCGAACAGCGCGCGGTGATCGCTCAGGATCGCCTGCGCGGCGTTGTGGCCCGGCGCGCCGGTGACGCCGCCGCCGGGATGGGCGCCGGCGCCGCAATGATACAGCCCCTTCAGCGGCCCGCGATAGGCGGCGTAGCCCAGCATCGGCCGCGCCGAGAACAACTGGTTCAGCGACAGCGCGCCGTGGAAAATGTCGCCGCCGAGCAGCCCGAAATCGCGTTCCAGATCGAGCGGTGACAATACCTGGCGACCGAGCACGCTGGCGGCAAAGCCCGGCGCGTAGTTGTCGACGGTGGCGATCATCAGGTCGGCGACCTCGTCGCGGCGCGCGTCCCACGACGCGCCGTCCGGCAATTCCGGCGCCACGTGCTGGCAGAACAGGCTCGCGACATGCTGGCCGGGCGGGCTCAGCGTATCGTCGAGCGTCGAGGGGATCAGCAGCTCGACCACCGGCGCGCGGCTCCAGCCGTGTTGCCTGGCGTCGAGCCACGCGATGTCCATGTAGCCCAGCGACGGCGCGATGATGATCCCGGCGGTGAGATGGTCGCCCGGTCCCGGCAGCGCGGTGAATGACGGCAGGTCGCGCAGCGCCACGTTGATCCGGAACGTGCCGGAGCCGTTGCGCCAGCGGCCGATCCGCTCGCGGAAGTCCGCCGGCAGCGAATCGGGCGGCAACAGCCGCGTGTACAGCAGCTTGGGATTGAGGTTGGAGGCGACGTAGCGCGCGCGGATCATGCGGCCGTCGTCCAGCGCAACGCCGACCGCCCGGTCGCGCTCGACCAGCACCTCGCGCACGCCGGCGCCTGTCTCGATCTCCGCGCCGTGGCCGCGCGCCGCCGCTGCCATGGCCTGCGTGATCGCGCCCATGCCGCCGACGGCGTGGCCCCAGACGCCCTTCACGCCGTTCACCTCGCCGAACGCATGATGCAGCATCACATAGGCCGATCCCGTCGCATAAGGGCTGGCGTAATTGCCGACGATGGCGTCGAAGCCGAACAGCGCCTTGACGAGGTCGTTCTCGAAACGATCGTCCAGCATCTCGCCGGCCGAACAGGTGAAGAGGTCCAGCAGCGTGCGCTGCTGATCGATGTCGAGGCCGCGCAACACATTGGCGGTGCGCAGTGCGTTGGCCGCCTCGCGCAGGCTGCCGAGCCCGAAGCCCTCCATCATGTTGGGCGGCGCGCGCAGCACGAACTGCCGCAGCACGTCGGCGATCGCTTCGAGTTCGCGCAAGAAGCCATCGAAGCGGGCGGCATCGTGCGCGCTCAGGCGGGCTAGCGACGCTGCGGTCTGGTGTCCGCCGGTGACGAAACAGCGGCCGTCCGGCGCGGGCAGGAAGTTCTGCGTCCTGCGCGCGACGATCCGCAGGCCGTGCTCGTGGAGTTCGAGGTCCGCGACGATCTTCGGGTTCAGCAGGCTCACGGTGTAGGCCGCGACCGAATTGCGGAAGCCGGGATGGAATTCCTCGGTGACCGCGGCGCCGCCGACCACATGGCGGCGCTCGACCATCTTCACCCGCAGACCGGCCATCGCCAGATAGGCGGCGCAGGTGAGGCCGTTATGGCCCGCGCCGATGATCAGCACGTCGACGTCGGACATCGGCGGATCGAATCCTGCTCGCGAACCGTTGCATCGCGGCCCGGCGGGTCGGCGCGCGGTTTATCAAAGACTTGTTATCGAACACGACAACGTCTTAGCGAAGACCGGATGTCCGGCACAAGGCCGCCGTGCTAGATCATGATTCGGTCGCCCTCCCTGATGCCGTTCTCGGCGCTGGAGACTTCATGAACGCGCCGCTGCCCGCCCCGGAGGGCAACACCCTGTCCCGCAACCGGCTGATCATGGTGGTCTACACCGCGGCGATCTTCACCAGCGCGCTGCTGTTGTTCTCGGTGCAGCCGCTGTTCACCAAGATGGTACTGCCGCGGCTCGGCGGCTCGCCGGCGGTGTGGTCGGTGGCGATGGTGTTCTTCCAGTCGCTGCTGCTCGCCGGATACGCCTATGCGCATTATCTGATGCAATCGCGCAGCCGGGTGATCCCGGTCGCCGTGCATCTGGCGCTGCTGCTGATCGCGCTATCGACGCTGCCGCTGTCGATCGCGGGCGGCTGGGGCACGCCGCCTGCGAGCGGCTACGCGTTCTGGCTGCTCGGGCTGTTTACGGTGTCGATCGGGCTGCCGTTCTTCGCGCTTGCGGCCAACAACCCGCTGCTGCAGGCCTGGTTCGTGCGCACCGGGCATCCGAGCGGTCCGGATCCGTATTTCCTGTATGCCTCGTCGAACATCGGCAGCTTCCTCGCGCTGTTGTCCTATCCGTTCCTGCTGGAGCCGATGCTGACGCTGCGCGTGCAGAACATGATCTGGACCGCGGGCTACGGCCTGCTGATCGTGCTGATCGCCTGCTGCGGCGTGCTGCTGCTGCGCTCGCCGGTGATGGCGGCGGCCGACGATCCGGACATCGACGGCGCCGTCGACGTCGCGCCGTCATGGACCGCGCGGCTGCGCTGGATCTTCCTCGCCGCGGTGCCCTCCGGCCTGCTGATCGCGGTCACCGCGCATATCTCGACCGACGTCGCCGCAGCGCCCTTGCTGTGGGTGCTGCCGCTGTCGCTCTATCTGTTGACATGGGTGCTGGTGTTCCAGTCGCGGCCGCTGCTGCCGCACAAATGGATGCTGGCCGCGCAGCCGGTCGCGATCGCGGTGGCGATCGTGCTATTGGCCTATACCGGCGACCAGAATCTGCTGGTGATGCTGGGCGGGCATCTGCTGTCGTTCTTCGTCATCGCGATGGCGTGCCACGGCGAGCTCGCGCGCACCCGTCCGACCGCGAGACATCTCACCGGCTTCTACGTCGCGCTGTCGTTCGGCGGCATGGTCGGCGGCCTGTTCGCCGGGCTGATCGCGCCGTTCACGTTCTCCTGGATCGCGGAATATCCGATCCTGCTGGCGCTCGCGGTGGTCTGCCGGCCGACCGATGCCGAGACTTATCCGCGCTGGACCCGCTGGTACTGGCCGTTCCTCGCGGTGGCCGCGATCGCGGTGATCGTGCCGGCCTACGGCACCGGCAGGCTGTACGACTGGTTCGACGCCAACCGGGTGCTGCTGATCGGCGATTTCGCGGTGCTCTCGGCGTTCGCCGCGCTGTTTCTCGGGCTCGGCCGCTGGAAGCTGTTTTCCACGGTGGCGCTGGCGCTGGCGCTGATCCGGATCTATCCGTCCGACGACGGCCGCGTCGAGACCGTGCGCAGCTTCTTCGGCGTGCACAAGATCGTGGTGACGCCGAGCGGCAAGTATCACGTGCTGATGCACGGCACGACGATTCACGGCGCGGAAAAAGTGCAGAACGACGACGGCACGCCGCTGACCGGCCGGCCGGAGCCGATCTCGTATTACTACAAGGATGGCGGCATCGGGCAGGGCATCACCGCGATCCGCGAACGCAAAGGCGCGCCGATCCGCGTCGCCGTGATCGGGCTCGGCTCCGGCTCGCTGACCTGCGCGTCGCAACCCGGCGAGACCTGGCGCTTCTTCGAGATCGACCGGTCGATGGTCGATACCGCGCGCGATCCGAAATACTTCACCTTCGTTCAGTCCTGCGAGCCTGACCTGCAGCCGGTGATGGGCGACGCGCGGCTGACCTTCGCCAAGGAGCCGGACGGGGTTTACGACCTCATCATCGTCGACGCCTATTCCTCCGACGCGATCCCGATTCACCTGGCGACCGAGGAGGCCATGGCGATCTACAAGTCCAAGCTGGCGCCGCAGGGCGCGGTGCTGATGCACGTCTCAAACCGCAATCTGGAGCTTGCCAGCGTTGTGGTCGGGATCGCGGACGCCAACGACCTCAAGAGCTGGGTCTACAGCGAGGATTCCGGGCGCGACGGCGAGTACATTTTCGCGACCTCCGCGGTGATCTCGGCGCGCGCCGAGGCCGACGTCGGCAAGATCGCGTCCTCGGATGTCTGGACGCTCACCGAGCCCGAGGACGATCAGCGGGTGTGGACCGACGATTATTCCAACGTGCTCGGCGCGGTGTGGCGGCGGCTGCGCGACGGCGAACAGTAGCCGCCGGCTTCGCCGGGTCAGTAAAATCCGCGGTTCTGGTAGTCATACGGCTGCGGCGCATAACCCGGCTGGGCGTAATAGCCGCGGTTGCCATCATAATCCGGCTGCATCTGCGCATCGTAGGAGCGGCTATAGCCGCGCGGCGCCGGATAGCGCGCGCCGTTGGCGTCGCCTTCGGCCGGATAGATGTAGCCGTCGTCGGCGACCTGCGGCTGCGCCCGGCGCAGCAC
>CAXUBE010000068.1:0-10690 GCA_964249215.1 uncultured Rhodopseudomonas sp.
GCGCCCTCCCACAGCCAGACGAAGACGACGAGACCGACCACCGCGAGCGGCAGCGCCATCGTCATCATCCGAATCATGCCGGCTCCCCGCTGCTCCGATCGCGTCCCGGGCGAAGGTCTCCGATTGACGCGGCGCCGTCAACCGCGCCCCGCGCCTTTGCCATCGGCCGGCAATTGGTTAGAACGGCGCGATGTGGACCGCCGCCAAAGCTCCGTCGCTCGCCGAATTCGAAACCATGGCGCATGAGAGCTTCGCGCAATTGCCGGACGAGTTCCGCAAATTATGCGACGGCGTCATCATCCGGATCGACGATTTTCCGGCCGACGAGGTGCTGGAGGAGATGCACGCCGAGACCGAATTCGACCTGCTCGGGCTTTTTCAGGGCGTCGGGCTGCCGCGGCAGAGCCACGAGGACATCGGCCGGCTGCCGAACATGGTCTGGCTGTACCGCAGGCCGATCCTGGACTACTGGGCGGAAAACGACGAAACGCTCGGCCACATCGTCCGCCACGTGCTGGTGCACGAGATCGGCCATCATTTCGGCCTGTCGGACGCCGACATGGAAGAAATCGAGGCGCAGGCGCAGGCGCAGGATTGAGTATTCATCGCTGCGGACGGCATCGACGCAGGCAAGGGCTGCTGCCGCAACGACGTTGAAGCGGGGCGACGATCGGGCTACAAGCTGCGTGTTATTTCGGGAAGATCGACATGGACAAATTCACCACGCTGGAAGGCGTCGCGGCGCCGCTGAAGATCATCAATGTCGATACCGACATGATCATCCCGAAGCAGTATCTGAAGACCATCAAGCGCACCGGTCTCGGCAAGGGTCTGTTCTCCGAGCAACGCTACAATGACGACGGCAGCGAGAACCCGGATTTCGTCCTGAACAGGCCGGCCTATCGGTCGTCGAAGATTCTCGTCGCCGGCGATAATTTCGGCTGCGGCTCGAGCCGCGAGCACGCGCCGTGGGCGCTGCTGGATTTCGGCATCCGCTGCGTGATCTCGACCTCGTTCGGCGATATTTTCTACAACAACTGCTTCAAGAACGGCGTGCTGCCGATCCGCGTCTCGCAAGACGATCTCGACAAGCTGTTCGACGATGCCGAGCGCGGCGCCAACGCGACGCTGACGATCGATCTCGAGAGGCAGGAGATCCGCGGCCCGGACGGCGGCACGGTCAGGTTCGAGATCGACGCCTTTCGCAAGCACTGCCTGATCAACGGCCTCGACGACATCGGTCTCACGCTGGAAAAGAAGACCGCGATCGGCAGCTACGAGGATCGCGCGAAGACCGCCCGCGCCTGGGCGTAGGTAGACCAGACGGCGGCACGGATCATCTCATCGCCTCGATCGCCTCCGCGATCGCGATCGTCCGCTTCGCCATCTCCATATGCAGCCGCTCGACCATGCGGCCGTCGAACTGGATCGCGCCGCGCGACGCGTTCTGCGGCAATGCAAAGGCGGCGACGATGCACCGCGCCTCGTCGACCTCGGCGGCCGCCGGCGTGAACGCCCGGTTGCAGGCGTCGATCTGGCCGGGATGGATCAGCGTCTTGCCGTCGAAGCCGAGGTCGCGGGCCTGCGCGCATTCCTCCGCCAAACCGGCTGCATTGCCGATGTCGCCATAGGGCCCGTCGAGTACCGACAGGCCGTGCGCGCGCGCGGCGAGGATGCAATGCGTGATCATCGGAATCATCGCGGCGCGGCCGGGCCGCATCCGGATTCCGGTCTCGCGCGCGATGTCGTTCGGCCCGAACACGAAGCCGGCGAGCCGCATCTCGGAATCCTGCACCTGCGCCGCGAGCTGGTCGGCGTCGAGCACCGCGCGGGCGGTCTCGATCATGATCCAGACCTTGATCGACATATCGGCCCCGATGTCGGTCAGCCGATCGGCGATCGCGGTAACGTCGCCGATGCGCGAGACCTTCGGAACCAGGATGCCGTCCGGCCGCGCCGTCGCGGCCATCGCCAGATCGTCGATCCACCACGGCGAATCCAGGCTGTTGACGCGGATCATCACCTCGCGCCTGCCGACGCGGCGCGCTGCGACCGGCTGTGCGATCGCAGCGCGCGCCGCGCCCTTGGCGTCCGGAGCCACCGAATCCTCGAGGTCGAGAATGATGCCGTCGGCCGGCAGCGTCTGTGCTTTTTCCAGCGCCCGCGAATTCGACCCCGGCATGAACAGAAGGCTGCGGCGCGGACGGATCATATCGGATTCCTTGCGGTCCCTCAGGGCGAGTGGCGATATCATCTCATTCCTGCGTCCGGAAGGGTTGTTCGCCCGCGCCGGCGGATGTTATTCCGGAAAAGGACTCTTGGGGGCTGGCATGGCATCGTTTCCGCGACAATTGATATCCGGCTACCACACCTTCACCACGCAGCGGCTGCCGACCGAGCAGTCGCGCTACCGCGAATTGTCCGAGCGCGGGCAGTCGCCGGAAGTGATGGTGATCGGCTGCTGCGACTCGCGGGTCTCGCCGGAAGTGATCTTCGACGCCGGCCCCGGCGAACTGTTCGTCGTGCGCAACGTCGCAAATCTGGTGCCGGTGTATCAGCCCGACGGCGGCGCGCACGGCGTTTCCGCGGCGCTGGAATATGCCATCCAGGTCTTGCGCGTGAAGCACATCGTGGTGCTCGGACACGCGCAATGCGGCGGCATCCGCGCCTTTGTCGACCACGCCGCGCCGCTGTCGCCGGGCGATTTCATCGGCCACTGGATGTCGATGTTCGTCAAGCCCGGCGAAAAGGTCGCGATCCGCGATCACGAGTCGATGCAGGACTTCGTCACCCGTATCGAGAAAGCGGCGATCTTCCGTAGCCTCGAAAACCTCGCCACGTTTCCGTTCGTGAGCAGCGCCGTCGAGGCCGGCCGCCTCGCGCTGCACGGCGCCTATTTCGGCGTCGCGCAGGGCTCGTTGTCGGTGCTGGACCCGGCGGCAAAGGAATTTCGCCCGATGAAGATGGGAGCGTGACGCGCCGCTTTGACGCTCTCAGTGACCGCCGCCGTGGTCGGAGCCCCAGCGATCCGACAGCGCCAGCACCAGTGTCGAGACCACGAACACCAGGTGCACGGCGACCAGCCACGTCATCTTCTGCGCGTCGAACGCGGCGTCGATGTTCATGAAGGCTTTGAGCACCTGGATTGCCGAGATCGCGACGATCGAGGCGAGAAGTTTTTGCTTCAACCCGGCAAAATCCACCTTGGTCATCCATTCCGGCCAGTCCGGATGGCCGCCGGGATCGATCCGCGACACGAAATTCTCGTAGCCGGAAAACACCACGATCAGGATCAGGTTGCCGGTCAGCGAGACGTCGATCAGCGACAGCACGCCGAGGATGATGTCGGACTCCTTTGCGGCGGGCGCGTGCAGGATGAATTCGACAAGCAGCATGCCGAATTTGTAGAGCAGCACCACCAGGCTGACGACGAGGCCGAGATAGAACGGCGCCATCAGCCAGCGGCTGTTGAACAGCAGGCTCTCCAACGCAAGCTCGACGCGCTTGAGCGTCGGGTTGGGCCGATATGGAGCCGGTTGTTCGGTCATGGCGGCTTCGGCCTTGTCAGACTCATGGCTTCGGCGCTTCGCTCCTCGCAGCGACGCTGCGACAGACGTTCACGCCGCTTTTTTCTTTGCGCTGATCAGCTTGCGGTTGATCAGGCATTCGGCGATCTGGATCGCGTTCAGCGCCGCGCCCTTGCGCAGGTTGTCCGATACGCACCACAGCACGAGACCGTTCTCCACCGTCGCGTCCTCGCGGATGCGGCTGATGTAGGTGGCGTCCTCGCCGGCGGCCTCATAGGGCGTGACGTAGCCGCCGGGCTCGCGCTTGTCGATCACCAGACAGCCCGGCGCGTTGCGCAGGATATTGCGCGCCTCGTCCGCAGAAATCGGATGCTCGAATTCGATGTTCACCGCCTCGGAATGGCCGACGAACACCGGGACGCGCACGCAGGTCGCGGACATCTTGATTTTGGGATCAAGAATCTTCTTGGTCTCCATCATCATCTTCCACTCTTCCTTGGTGTAGCCGTCCTCCATGAACAGGTCGATCTGCGGGATCACGTTGAAGGCGATCCGCTTCGGGAATTTGTTGTTGACCAGTTCGCTGTTGGTGTAGACCGCCTTGGTCTGCGAGAACAGCTCGTCCATCGCGTCCTTGCCCGCGCCCGACACCGATTGATAGGTCGACACCACGACGCGCTTGATCGTGGCCTTGTCGTGCAGCGGCTTCAGCGCGACGACGAGCTGCGCCGTCGAGCAGTTCGGGTTGGCGATGATGTTCTTCTTGGTGTAGCCCGCGACCGCCGAGGCGTTCACTTCGGGCACCACCAGCGGCACGTCGGGGTCCATCCGCCAGGTCGACGAATTGTCGATCACCACCGCACCCTGCGCGCCGATCTTCGGCGACCATTCCTTGGACACCGCTCCGCCTGCCGACATCAGGCAGATGTCGACGTCGCTGAAATCATAATGCTCCAGCGCCTTGCATTTCAGCGTGCGGTCGCCATAGGACACCTCGACGCCCATGCTGCGGCGCGATGCCAGCGCCACCACCTCGTCGGCGGGAAATTTGCGCTCGTCGAGAATGTTGAGCATTTCGCGCCCGACATTGCCGGTCGCACCGACCACCGCGATTTTGTAACCCATCGTTCACTCTCCGAGGAAAAATCCTCCGCCGCCGCCGAGCGCGGAAAGGGAAGAGGCAGCGCTTCTATGCGAGAAACGCCCTCAGCACAACGTTCCGCCCCGCAGAGCTTACCTCATGCGCATGAATTTGGCCTTCAGCGTCACGCCGTCGCGGGCGCGGATTCATCCGGCGCTGCGCAGCTTCGCCGACGAGTGTCGCGACGCGCTGACGCGGATGCTGGCCTATGTCGGCGGCCTCGCGCTGTTCGGCATCGTGGTGATCTACGCGGCCAATCCGTTCGCCGACGCCGCGGTCAGTTCGGCGATCAAGCCCGCGCCGCGCGCGGATTGGAGCGTAGCGACAAGGCTGCACCCGGCGTTCGCCGTCAGCCAGTTCGATTTGCCCGGAAAATCAGAGGCATACGAAATCCTGCGGCATCCGCAGGGTGGCCGCAAGGACGTCATGCGCTGGGCGGCGCCGGGCGAACAGCCGACGGCTGAATTGGAAATCTACCGCACCGGCAGTGAATCAGCGCAAAGCGGTCCGCCGGCCGCGGAGATCGCGGCGCGGATGGACCCCGAAGGGCTGCGCGCGGTGCAATCCGCCGGCATCATCGACAGCAAATTCGGCGCGGTGACGCTGCTCGATCTCGCCGACGGCGGCGGTCGCGATCGCGCCTGTCTCGGATTCATCAAGACGCTGGATGAGGCCGGCCTGCGGATGTCCGGCTGGACCTGCCAGGGCGACGGCCTGCCGGCGCGCCGCGCCGCGCTCGGCTGCATGCTGAACCGGCTGGTGCTGTTGACGGCAGGCAACGATCCGAAGAGCGCCGCGGTGTGCGCCCGCGCCGAACTGCGCCGCAACGGCTGCGCCGGCAACACAGCGCAGCCGGGCGCCTCGGCCGACTGGACCACCGGCGCGCAAAACCCGCTGCTGCGCGGCGCGCTATAGACCCTGTCGGCCGGCCGCGGCTCGCACACCAGCCGCCCCAAGCCGCTGGTCCGACGCGACATTTGCCGCGCCGCGACGTTATTGTCCGCCACTGTGGCCCGAATGAGCTTGTGGCCGCATCGCAGCGGCAGCTAAAAGGAACGCAAGGCTTTTCGAGTGCCGCGTGCCGATGAGGATATGATGACCGTGAAACCGCTTTCTGCCGGAGTTGCCGACAGGCTGGTGCTGCTGCTCGCGGCGCTGGCCATCCTGGCGACCGGACTCGACGTGGCGTCGGCCCAAAGCCCGCCGCGCCGGCGCGACGACCGCGGCATCCCGAGCTACGGCCCGGGCGGTCCAAACTCGTCCTACATGGCCGGGCCGCGGACCCGGGTCTACGTCACCAAGCGTTCCTGGCTCGACGCCGGCACCGAAGTGTTGCCCGGCGAGCGGCATTTCAGCGATTACGCGTTCCCTCCCGGCGTTTCGTTCGGCCGCGAGAACTACAACCGCCCGCTCGACCGCCAGCCGCTCAACCCGCCGTCGGATTTCGGTTTCGGCGACAGCTACTACCAGCGCTTCCCGCTGTATTGAGCGCCGGCGGCGCTACGCGTGCAGCGCCTGTAATTCGCCCAGCACCGCCGCGCCCATCTGCGCGGTCGAAACCAGCGTAGTGGCGTCGGACGAGATGTCGGCGGTGCGCAGGCCCTTCGCCAGCACCGCGGCGATCGCGGCATCGAGCCTGTCGGCGAGATCGCCCATGTCGAGCGAATAGCGCAGCGCCATCCCGAACGACGCCAGCATCGCCACCGGATTCGCCGCGCCCTGGCCCGCGATATCCGGCGCCGAGCCGTGCACCGGCTCGTACATCGCCTTGCGCTTGTTGGTCCTGCCGTCGACTTCGCCGAGCGAGGCCGACGGCAGCATGCCGAGCGAGCCGGTCAGCATCGCGGCGATGTCGCTCAGCATGTCGCCGAACAGATTGTCGGTGACGATCACGTCGAACTGCTTCGGCCATTTCACGAGGTTCATGCCGCCGGAATCGGCAAGCTGATGCTCGAGCTTCACGTCCTGATATTCGCGGCCGTGAACCTGCGTCACCACCTCGTTCCACAGCACGCCGGATTTCATCACGTTGCGCTTTTCCATCGACGTGACCTTGTTGTTGCGCTTGCGCGCCAGATCGAACGCGACGCGCGCGATCCGCTCGATCTCGTAGGTGTCGTAGACCTGGGTGTCGATGCCGCGCTTCTGGCCGTTGCCGAGGTCGGTGATGGTCTTCGGCTCGCCGAAATACACCCCGCCCGTCAGTTCGCGCACGATCATGATGTCGAGACCCTCAACCACCTCGCGTTTCAGACTGGAGGAGTCGGCGAGCGCCGGGTAGCACACCGCGGGCCGCAGATTGGCGAACAGCGCGAGTTCCTTGCGCAGCCGCAGCAGCCCGGCCTCGGGCCGCGCCTCGTAGGGCACCGCGTCCCATTTCGGGCCGCCGACCGCGCCGAAGATCACCGCGTCCGCGGCGTGCGCCTGCGCCATCGTCGCGTCGGTGATCGCGAGCTTGTCGGCGTCGTAGGCCGCGCCGCCGACCAGGCCGTGCTCGGTCTCGAACCGCGCGATGCCTTGTCCGTTCAGCCAGTCGATCAGCCGCGTCACCTCCGTCATCACCTCGGGGCCGATGCCGTCGCCGGGAAGCAGCAGGAGTTTGTGGGTCGCCATGGTGTCCCCTTCGGGCGTGCGCAACGCGCGTCAAGCCTTCGCCAGCGCGGGATGCGCTTCAATGGTGAATGCGAGGAAATCGCGCGCGGAGTGCTAAAGCGCCGCTGCGGGATTGGCAAGCGGCGTTGCCGGGATCTGGAAGGCGTCGGGGTCGCGCCTCCGCCGCGATAACCGGCGACGACGATCAGCTTCCGCTGAACGAATTGTAGCCCTGATCTTCCCAGTAGCCGCCTTTGTAGTCGTTGGTGACTTCCATCGACACCACGTATTTCGGATTCTTGAAGCCGAGCTTGGTCGGCACCCGGATCTTCATCGGGTAGCCGTAGGCGCGCGGCAGGATCTTGTCGTCGAATTTGAACGTCATCTGGGTCTGCGGATGCAGCGCCGTCGCCATGTCGAGCGGCGTGGTGTAGTCCTCGGCGCAGCGGAACCAGACGTATTTCGCGCTGGTATCGGCGCCGACCAGCTTCAGGAAATCCCGCAGCGGCGTGCCCGACCAGCTTCCGATCGCGCTCCAGCCTTCGACGCAGATGTGGCGCGTGATCTGCTTGACCTCGGGCAACTTGTAGAGCTCCGGCAACGTCCAGGACTTCTTGTTCTTCACCAGGCCGGCGACTTCAAGCTTGTAGTCTTCGCCCTTGATATCGGGGGCGTCGTCCTCATCGTAGAACGCGTTGAAGGGGAACGGCCGCTTGATGTCCCTTTCCGAATAGGTCGGCGCCAGCGCGTAGGGATTGAAGATCGCCGCCTGCACCGCGTCGTTGAACTTGGACATCTGCGACAGCATCCGGTCCGCGGAGAAGCTGTCGGAGACGTCGCAGCCGGTCAGCAGGCTCAGCGCGCCGAGGCTGGCGCCGCCGGAGATGAACCGGCGCCGCGACAGGTCCGGCATCAGCTTGGAGGCGTCCTTGACCAGCAGCGTTTTGTCGACGCCAGGAATCAGCAGCGATTTGATCCGCATCATGGCTCAGCGACCGACGATCATGGCGCGCAGGCTCTTCGGGACCAGGATCGACAGCGCGATATGGACGACCAGAAACAGCACGATCATCGCCATGCAGGTGAAGTGAAAGTAGCGTGCGATGTCATAGCCGCCGAACAGCGCGGTCAGATATTGCAACTGCACCGGCTTCCACATCGACAGCCCGGACACCACGATCAGGATGCCGACCAAGATGATGCCGGCATAAAGCAGCTTCTGCACGTTATTGTAGATGCGAAGATCGGCGTGGGACAGTCTGCCTGTCAATGCCAGTTTCGTGTCGGCGAGCACGCCGGACGCCGAAATCGGCAGCAGCTTGCGCCTGAAGCGGCCGGTGGCGATCCCGAGCGTGAGGTAGACGAGGCCGTTGACCATCAGCAGCCACATCGCGGCGAAGTGCCACAGCAGCCCGCCGCCGAGCCAGCCGCCGAGCGTCAGCGCCGGGGAGAAGCGGAAGTTGAACAGCGGCGAGGCGTTGTAGATCTGCCAGCCGGACGTGATCATCAGCACGGTCGCAACGGCGTTGACCCAGTGCACGATGCGCACCCAGGCCGGCTGGACGGCCTGCCCGGCGGCGCGGTCATCCTCAGCCTGATCGCGAAGGGTCGTGCTCGACATGAATTGTCCAGTGCAAATGGCGGCGTTATGGCAATTACGGTCGCGCCGCCGTCTTCGTTACGACACAACGAGGCTAGCATCGTTCAAAAGCGCGTGCATGCGAATACAAAAAAAGCGAGCCGGGTTTCCCCGGCTCGCTTCCGCGCGTCCCCGGCGGGACGCACGCGCATCCTGTGGGGACGATTCAGGACACGTAGAGGTGTCTTACGATGCGGGCATCAACACGGTGTCGACGACGTGGATCACGCCGTTCGACTGGTTGACGTTCGGGATCGTGACGGTCGAGGAGCCGCCTTTGGCATCGGTCAGCATGACCTTGCCGCCGGACGCCTTCACGGTCAGCACTTCGCCTTCCACGGTGGTCAGCTTCTTGCCGTCGGTGAGGTCGGCGGCCTCGAGTTTGCCGGGCACCACGTGATAGGTGAGGATCTTGGTCAGCGTCGCCTTGTTTTCCGGCTTCACCAACGTGTCGACGGTACCGGCCGGCAGCTTGCCGAACGCGGCGTTGGTCGGCGCGAACACGGTGAAGGGGCCCTTGCTGGCCAGGGTGTCGACCAGACCGGCGGCCTTCACGGCGGCGACCAGGGTGGTGTGATCCTTCGAATTGACGGCGTTTTCGACGATGTTCTTCGAGGGATACATCGGGGCGCCTCCGACCATCACGGTCTTCTCGCCGGACATTTCGCTCTTCATCATCTTCTTGTCTTCGGCGCTGGCGGGCGCGACGACGGTGGCAGTGATCGCAAGGGCGCTGAACGCGACGGCGGACAGAAGTGCAAGCTTGTTGGTCATTGATCGTCTCCCAATGGGCGGTTAAAGCCTGAGAACATTCGCAGGCGAGATTGAATTCTCGATGACGGTGCAGACGGTCTGGCGGTTCTGCAATTCGCTACCGATGCTCGAGTTACGCTGCGTTTCTGCGCCGGTTTCAGGATGTATTTTTTGTCGCGACCTGAAACTTATTGCGACATCGCGCGTTCCCGCGCCCTCGATGACCCGGATCAGTTGCGCGGACCTGTACCGGCGGCACGAGCCGAGCGTCCGGCTGCCGCCCGCGACCAAGCCGGGAAGCCGGCTCTCACCGGGGCGGTCAATTCGTGATCTTGTAGCCCGTCGCCTTGACGATCGGCTGCCAGAACGCAGTATCGGCGGCGAGCTGCCGGGTCAGTCCGTCCGGCGTCGTGCCGACCGGAATGAGTCCGATCGCCAGCAGTTTTTCGCGCACCTCCGGCTTGCGGAGCGCGGTCCTCGCCGTGGCGCTGAGTTGTTGCGCGAAATCCGCCGAGCTGTTGGCGGGCGTCAGACCGCCGGGCGAAATGAAACCGTCGGCTTGCGCCGCGGATCGGACTGCTGCAAAACCCCGCCGTGGTGAACCAGCGCGATCCCGCAGCCCCGCTCGCCCAACGTGATCACCATGGCCAGGCCGCGCCTCAATGATTTCCGCCGCATCGTCGTCAAGGTCGGCTCGTCGCTGCTGATCGATTCCGACGCCGGCGAGGTGCGCGCGGAATGGCTCGATGCGCTCGCTGCCGACATCGCGCAACTGCACCGCGGCGGCCGCGACGTGATGGTGGTGTCGTCGGGCGCGATCGCGCTCGGCCGCAGCCGGCTGAAATTGCCGCGCGGCACGTTGAAACTGGAAGAAAGCCAGGCCGCCGCCGCCGTCGGCCAGATCGCGCTTGCACGGATCTGGTCGGAGGTGCTTGGCCGCCACGAGATCGGCGCCGGCCAGATTCTGGTGACGCTGCAGGACACCGAGGAGCGCCGCCGCTATCTCAACGCGCGCTCCACCATCGCCAAGCTGCTGGA
>CAXUBE010000069.1:0-10584 GCA_964249215.1 uncultured Rhodopseudomonas sp.
CATCCCGGCGAACTGGAACGTGGTCGGCACCGGCGACTTCGACGGCGACGGCAAGAGCGACATCCTGTGGCGCGACGGCGGCGGCAACGTCGCGCTGTGGCTGATGAACGGCACCAGCATCAAGTCGGTGCTCAACGTCGGCAACATCCCGACCAACTGGACCGTGCAGGGCGCCAACGCGGATTGAGTCTGCAAGCGTTCAGCACCATGTAACCTTGTTGCCTGGTTTTTGATTCGCGGGCGGAAGTATCTGCGGGTTATTTGCCTCCGGCGTCCGCGGGAGTGGCGGATGGGGAGCCCCTTGCTCGCACGGCCGGAAACTGCAAAGGCTGCCCGGCGCGCCTGGCGGCCCTTCTATTTGCAGCGCAGCATGCTGGGCCGGAACCTGCATCGGCCGCTGGCTGCGTTGCGCGTCATGCCATTGACGACGTTCTGCAACCTTGTTCATGTTCCCTTCAGGTGAATAGCGTCTTGCTGTCACGACCGGCGCGTCAGCGGCGGGCTTTTCAGTTGTCCTGAAAGATCAAGATGTTGGACCTTGCGATCGTTGGCGGCGGACCGGGCGGGCTGATGAGCGCCTGGTATCTGAAGCGCAAGCTCGGCGAGCTTTGCCGCGTCACCATCTATGAGGCCTCCGACCGCGTCGGCGGCAAGATCGTCACGCGCAAGTTCGATTCCGCGCCGGCGATGTACGAAGCCGGCGTCGCCGAGATCTACGATTATTCGATGACCGGCCCCGATCCGCTGCGCGAGCTGATCCAGCATTTCGGCCTGCAGACCATCCCGATGGATGCCGAGCAGGTGCAGTTCGACGGCGAATTGCTCGACGACGTGCCGGGCATGCGCAGGAAATTCGGCGCCAAGACCGCGGATGCGATCGAGAACTTCCGCAAGCTGTGCGCCTCGATGGTGTCGCCGCTGGAATATTACGAAGGCGTCGGCGCGCATGACAACGAGCATCCCTGGATGGCGATCAACGCGGAGGAATTGCTCGACCGCGAAGTCGACGACGCGACCGCCAGGCGCTTCTTCAAGGTGATGGCGCGCTCCGATATCGCGACCGAGGCGCACAACACCAACGGCCTCAACGCGCTGAAGAACTTCGTGATGGACGTCGAGGGCTATATCGGCCTGTATTCGATCCAGAACGGCAACGAGCAACTGGTGTCGTGCCTGCGTTCCGAAGTCGACGCCGAGATCGTGCTGAACCACCGCGTGCTGAAGGTCGGCAAGACCGACGCCGGCCGCTATCGGCTCAACATGATGAACGGCAAGGGGCCCGAGACGCGCGACTTCGACCTCGTGCTGATGTGCCTGCCACACAACTGGCTCGCCACCGTCGGCTGGGGCAACGAACGCTTGCGCAAGTCGATGGTCAGGCACGTCGCTTACTTCGATCGCCCGGCGCATTACCTGCGGGTCTCGATCCTGTTCGACAGCCCGTTCTGGGGCGAGCAGATTCCCGGCTCATGGTTCATGTCGGACGCCTTCGGCGGCTGCTGCGTCTATAACGAAGGCTCGCGCCACGACGTCGGTACTTACGGCGTGCTGAACTGGCTGATCGCCGGCTCCGACGCGCTGGCCTATGCGAACCTGTCGGACCCCGAACTGATCGACACGGCGCTGAAATCGCTGCCGGCCTCGCTCGGCGAAGCGCGCGGTCATTTCATGGAAGGCAAGACTCACCGCTGGCTGTCGTCGGTCAACTGCATCCCCGGCGGCGTGCCGGTGCGCGACGTGATGACCAACCATCGCCCGGAGCCGAAGAACCATCCCGGCCTGGTGGTCGTCGGCGACTACCTGTTCGACTCGACGCTGAACGGCCTGTTCGATTCCTCGGACGCGGCGACCGACATCATCCTCACCGAGATGATCAAGCTGCGCCGCGCGCGCGCGCAGGACGGCAAGCCGCTCTCCGACAAGATCGATCGCAGCTATTTCGAAAATTACCGCGGCGTCGGGCGGCCCTACAGCGAGGCCTGGCGGCAATTCACCGATCCGTCATATCTGACCGAACTGATGACAATCGTGTGGGGCGACATCGTGGGCAGGCGCGTCCTGATCGCCGGATCGGCGAGCGGCGAACTGGTCGGCGCGCTGCGCGAACGCGGCATCGACGCGGTCGGCGTCGAGAACAACCGCGGCATCCATGCCAGGACGCCGGAGGCGCTGAAGCCGTTCAACGTGCCGGGTTCGATCGTCGATCTGCCGTTCGCGGACGGCGAATTCGACTTCGTGTTCGAGACCAGCCTGTGCCACGTCGCGGAAAAGCAGGTGCCCAAGGCGATCCGCGAACTCAACCGCGTGGTCAAGACCGGCCTGGTGTTCGGCTCGGTCACCAGCGACATGGCGCCGGCGGTGATCGATCGCTACGATCTGCTGCGCGGCGTGAAGAAGCTCGGAACCTGGTGGGAGTGGTCGGAATTGTTCTTCGGCAACGGCTTCGATCTTGCGATGCACCGGCGCGATTGCACCGATGAACTGTGGGCGGCGACGTTGAGAGCCGGCAAGGGCCCGGGCCACTGGTACGCCGATGCCGACAGTCTGCGCTATTCGTTCTTCGACAAGGTCGCGGCGGACGACTGACCGCCGTTACGGCGTGCCGCCGTCAAGCATGCGTCGTGCGTTTCCGCATGCGTCGAAGGCGCGGCGCGTGCTTTGCCTGGCGCCGCCGATCGCGTAGAATCCGGTTTGCGGCGCCGGCCGCGTCCTCCTCCGCGGCCATCCTTGGCCGTGCAACATCGGTTCCGTGATGCCGCCCAAGCCGCCCGTGACGGACGAGGACAAACCGGCTCCCGCAGACGCGTTGCGGACGCCGGTCGCCGGGCGCGGCATCGTCTCGACCGTGGTTGCCGCCGAGAAAGCCAAAACCGACAAGAGCGCCAGGCCCGCGGCGAAGCCCGATGACGACGACGACGACGTCGCGCTCGACGATGATGAAGATGACGAGGACCTCGTCGTCTTCACCGCGCGCGAAGCCGCGGGCGCGCTGGCGACGATCTGGGGGTTCGTCCGGCCGTCGCTGAAAAACTACCGCAAGATGATGGCGTTCGTGACGCTCGGCGTCATCGTCGAGACGCTGTTCAACGTCATCATGCCGCTGAGCCTGAAATTCCTGATCGACGACGCGCTCGGCGAAGAGGATTTCGACGCGCTGATCAAGATACTGTCGGTGCTCGCGGCGGCCGGCATCGTCACGTCGGTCGTCGCAGTGTGGTACGAGCGCTGGGACGCGCATCTGGCGGCCTGCGTGATCGCCGACGTCCGCACCCGGCTGTTCGAGCACGTGCAGAGCCTGCCGGCCGGTTTCTTCGCGCGCACCAAGCGCGGCGAAATCCTGTCGCGCTTTTCGATCGACCTGTCTGCATTCGAAGGTTCGGTGAAGACCTTCGCCAACACCGCGATGCTGCCGTTCCTGGAACTGATCGCGGGCATCGTCCTGATGCTGTTCTTGAACTGGCAGCTCGCCGCGGTCGCGCTGCTGGTGTTTCCGATCACGCTGATCGGCCCGCGTATTTTGACTCCCTTGGCGGTGCAGGCGAATTACGAGCAGAAGCTGCAGGAATCCGCGCTGCTCGGCATGGTGCAGGAAGGCATCGCCGCGCAGGCGGTGATCAAGGCGTTCAGCCTGCAGCGCAAGATGTTCGGCTGGTTCACGCTGCGCAACAACGACGCGCGGCGCAGGACCGCCGCCGCGACGTTCCTGTCGACCATGGTGGAGCGCACCGTCACCATCTCGGTGCTGTTGCTGCACCTCGTGGTGCTGGCGATCGGCGCGTATCTGGCGACCAAGGGCCAGATCACCATCGGCACCTTCGTCACCTTCGAGAGCGCGTTCTGGGAGGTGTCCTACAACATCGCGCATCTGATGCATTTCATCCCGGTGTCGATCCAGGCCGCGGCCGCGGTGCGCCATATCCAGGAATTGCTTGACGAGCAGACCCCCGGCGCCGACCGGCCCGGCGCGCCGGCGCTGCCGCGCATCACCGACAACATCTCGTTCGAGCGCGTCACCTTTCAGTATCAGGGCGCGACCGCGCCGGTGCTCGACAATCTCAGCCTCAAGCTGAAGGTCGGCAGGACCATCGCCATCGTAGGTCCCAGCGGCTCCGGCAAGAGCACGCTGCTCAATCTGATCCTGCGGCTGTATCTGCCCTACGACGGCCGCCTCACCATCGACGGCGTCGACATCCGCAAGGTGACGCGCGAGTCGCTGCGCCGGAGCATGGCGGTGGTGTTCCAGGAAAACATGCTGTTCAACATGTCGATCCGCGAGAATATCCGGCTCGGCAAGGAAGGCGCCACCGACGAGGAAGTCGAGGCCGCGGCGCGCAAGGCCGAGATTCATCGCTACATCATGAGCCTGCCGCAGCGCTACGACACCCCGGTTGGCGAGCGCGGCGATACTTTGTCCGGCGGACAGCGCCAGCGCATCGCGATCGCGCGCGCGATCGTGCGCGATCCCGCGGTGCTGCTGCTCGACGAAGCGACCTCGGCGCTGGACCAGACCACGGAGGCCGCGATCAACGCCACGCTGCTGAAGCTCGCGCGCGGCCGCACCATGATCTTCTCGACCCATCGCCTCACATCGGTGGTCGACATGGACGAGATCATCGTGATCAGCAACGGCCGCGCGATCGAGCGCGGGTCGCATGCGGAGCTGCTGGCCAAGGGCGGCGTCTATCGCAAATTGTGGGACGACCAGAGCCACACGCCGCAGCCGGCCGCGGCGTCCGACGCGGATGACGATGACGACGACGATGATGACGACGCGTAAAATCGTGCGCAGTCGACGGCGTCGCGGATCATGGTTAAGCAGATGACAACCGCGCCGATTTCGGCGTCGAATCATGAAGGGCGGTTAGGCAATTCGACACCAATGGCTGCTAGCTTGTCGTGACGCGGATGCAGCTCGACGGTCGAGCACCAGTTTCCAAACTGGAGGCGTGGGTTCGATTCCCTCCGTCCGCTCCAATTTTCCTTCGGCGCTGCTCAGGCCAGGCGGCCGCGGCCGGTGCCTGTGTTTTGCGTCGCGACGGTCGGCGCTGCGGCGTCGATACGGCGGCGAAGCTGCCGCGCCAGTCCCTGCGCCGCGCGCACGATGAATCGTGCCCAGCGCCGCGCGCGCCACTTCACCGACGGATCGGTCGAGAGCGCGCGAAGCGCAAACGCCTTGTGCTCGGAAAAGCGGTCGCAGGCGACCTTCGCCGGATCGTCGTAGTAAGCATCGATCTTGCCGGACGCCATGCCTCGCGTCGCGAGCCAGTTCGGAATGTGCAGGTTGCAGAGACGCTCGACGTCGGTGAACACCTTGTCGGTGCCGGTGCCGCCGGCCGGGCACGATGTCGCGAACGCATCGCCGACCAGCACGATGCCGGCGCGGCGGTGGCCTTCCGACACGTAGAGATCGGCCGGCCTGATCCTGACCGGGCCCGCGACCTTGAAATCGCCGGTGATCCGCGCGAGCCGCGGCATCAGCACGCGCAGCGCCTGCTCGGGAGCCTCCCGCATCTGCCGCAGCCACGGATCGTCGAGATCGCGATAGATCATCAGATTGGCGCGCATCGCCCCGCCGACCGGAAACAGCGTGAGATAGGCCATCCGGTCGCGGGCGCGCTCCGGATAATACGTCATCGCGGGAAAATCGAAGGCCGGACGGCCGATCGGCGCGAGATCGAAGCCCAGCGTGATGGAATGGCACGCGCTGATCACGCGGTTCTCGATTCCGAGCGCGCGGCGCAGGCCCTTGTTGAGGCCGTTCGCGAGTATCACGAGGCGCGCGGAAATCTCCGTGCCATCGGCGAGCGTGACCCGCTGCCGCTCGTCGCTGGTGGCGATGCCGCTCACCTTGCCGCAAACGCGCTCGACGCAGGGTGGAATCTCGCCGCGCACGGCGTTGACCAAATGGTCATAGAGGATGCCGTGCTGGTCGCTCGGTTTCTTGTCGATCAAATAGCCGAACCGCGCGATCCATACGTCGCGGTCGAATGTGGCGGCGCGCAGCACGGCATCGGCAAGCCCGGTCCTGCGCAGGGTATCGATCTGCGAGCCGCCGAGTTTCTCGCAGCGGAAATCCGGCGGATAGGCCGGATGCGGATCGATCAGCGCGGTGGCAATGCCGGCGCGCCCCAACATCGCGGCCGCGGTCGACCCGGCGAGGCCGCCGCCGACGATTGCAATATCGGTGTACCGCATGACAACCCCGCGATCGTTCGCGGCATCTTTGCTTTGAAATGACGAACAAAGATTGAAACCGGTTGTCGCATCTGCATGAAATCGTGCGCAGACTTAACGGGATGGCAAGGCCCGGCGTGCAAGCTTGCGCCCGGCAGCCAGGATGCGTGACGATGGTTTCGGTAAGGATTTGTTCACCGGCGGAATTGGACATCGCCGCGCAGTGGGACGACCTGGTGCGGCGCGCCGCGCCGAACGTCTTCATGAACCCGGCGGCGCTGAAGGCCGCGCACGACACGGCATTCTCCAAAATCCATGTGCTGCAGGCCTGGGACGGCGATAGCCTGGTCGGGCTGTGGGCGCTGCGCGAGCGCAAGATCTCGCCGCTATGGCCGGCGCATCTGGAAGCGCTGCCCTATGATTACGCATTTCTCGCAAGCCCGGTGATCGATCCGGCGTTCAGCCGCGAGGCGATGCGCGGCTTTGCGCTCGCCATCGCCGGCGACGTCGCGCTGCCGACCGTCGTCAGCCTGCGCGCGCTCGATGCGGAGGCCCCGGATTGGGCCGCGCTGCAAGGCATTCTCGCCGAGCAGGGTTGTGCGCGGATGACGCTGCAGGACAGCCGGCGTCCGATCGTGACCCGGGAATTCGGCGTCAAGCGCTCCGGCTCGACCCGCAAGAAGCTGCGGCAGGACTGGAACCGGCTCGCCGCGCTGGGAGCGGTCGATGTCTGTAACGAACGCGCGCCCGAGGCGGTGGCGGAGGCGTTCGAGCATTTCCTGCGGCTCGAGGCGGCAAGCTGGAAGGGCGGCGCAGGCACCGCTCTCTTATGCGATCCGCACGACGCGCTGTTCGTGCGCCGGCTGGTGAACGATCTCGCCGCGCAGCGCAACGCCAGCGTCGCGCTGCTGCGCCTCGATGGCCGCGCGGTCGCAGCGCAGGTCGTGATGTATTGCGGCGCCACCGCCTATACCTGGAAGACGGCGTTCGACGCGGAATTCGCCAGATTCTCGCCGGGCGCGCTGTTGGTCGACAAAGTCACGGAAGACCTGTTCGCGGGCTTGGAGATCGCCGCGATCGATTCCTGTTCGGCCGAAAACAGCTTCATGTCGCAGCTTTGGGCCGGCCGGCGGCCGATGATCGACGTCCTGATCGACGTCGCGCCCGGCAGGTCGCTGCGCTTCATGCTGGAGGCCGAACGGCTGCAGGTCTATCAGCGGTTGCGGACCTTGCGCGACCGGCTGCGGGCAGCGCATTGGATGCCGCGCCCCCGCAAGACGGCGGTGGCGTCGCAGCCCTGATCGCCGGGCGAATCGCTTCCGAAAATCGCAGGGTTCGCGGCGCCGGTCGGCGCAAATCGAGGCATGGTTTTGCCTTGACTTGAGCGAGTCGCGCCGATAAAACCCGGCCACTTCAAGACAGGCGGTGAGCTGCGCCAGCGTCGGAACGGATCACCCGGACGCCCTGATGGATTTCCATCCTCAAGGGGCAGACGGGCACCACCCTCGACCTTTGCCGCTCAAACGCTGTCGCTATAAGCCAGGCAATGCCAGGACGTTATTCGGTCTCTTGAGTATTCCTCATGAGGTCGGTTTTGGGTGCATGACCTCGGATCAGGGCGGGCGGTTCGTCTGTCCGGTTTGCCGAGGTCCTCTGTGGCGTCGAAGCGCTTTCCGTTCAGCGATGAACGGCTGGCGCGATTTCGCTTTGCGTCATGGCGCGGGCGGCCGGCGGGGCAGGTGGTCCCGAACGAATTTGCGAGGCCTTTCTCAGGTCTCGCGCGAGCAAGGGTGAAGGCGAAGATGCCGACGATCAACCAACTGATCGCAAGTCCGCGCGTGGTTCAGAAGTCGCGCAAGAAGGTGCCGGCGCTGCAGCAGTCGCCGCAGAAGCGCGGCGTGTGCACGCGCGTCTACACCACGACGCCGAAGAAGCCGAATTCGGCGCTGCGCAAGGTGGCGAAGGTCCGCCTGACCAATGGCTTCGAGGTGATCGGATACATTCCGGGCGAAGGCCACAACCTGCAGGAACATTCGGTGGTGATGATCCGCGGCGGCCGCGTCAAGGATCTGCCGGGCGTTCGCTACCACATCCTGCGCGGCGTGCTCGATACCCAGGGCGTCAAGAACCGCAAGCAGCGCCGTTCGAAATACGGCGCCAAGCGTCCGAAATAATTTGCTGCTGTCGTCGCCCGGTTTGACGACGTGGATGGCCTGATCAGGTTCGGGCATCACGAAGAGAAAACGAAACCAGGATTGAGAAAAGATGTCTCGCCGCCATTCTGCCGAAAAGCGCGAAGTGCTTCCGGACCCGAAGTTCGGAAACATCATCATCACCAAGTTCATGAACTCGGTGATGTATGCCGGAAAGAAGTCGGTCGCCGAGGGCATCGTCTATGGCGCGCTCGAGATCATCGAGAGCAAGACCAAGCAGGGTCCGCTGCCGGTGTTCGAGCAGGCGCTGGAAAACGTGATGCCGACCATCGAAGTGCGGTCGCGCCGCGTCGGCGGCGCCACCTATCAGGTGCCGGTCGAGGTCCGCAGCGTGCGGCGCCAGGCGCTCGGCATCCGCTGGCTGATCTCGGCGGCGCGCGACCGCAACGAAAAGACCATGACCGAGCGGCTCTCCGCCGAACTGCTCGACGCATCGAACGGCCGGGGGAACGCCGTCAAGAAGCGCGAAGACGTTCACCGGATGGCGGAAGCCAACCGCGCCTTCTCGCATTACCGCTGGTAAGCGAAACCCGGATTCTGAGGATCACCCCATGCCCCGCGTTCATGCCATTGAGGACTACCGCAACTTCGGTATCATGGCGCATATCGATGCCGGCAAGACCACCACGACCGAACGCATCCTGTACTACACCGGCAAGAGCCACAAAATCGGCGAGGTGCACGAAGGTGCGGCGACGATGGACTGGATGGAGCAGGAGCAGGAGCGCGGCATCACCATCACATCGGCCGCGACCACCGCGTTCTGGAACGGCAAGCGGCTGAACATCATCGACACGCCGGGCCATGTCGACTTCACCATCGAGGTCGAACGTTCGCTGCGCGTGCTCGACGGCGCGGTCTGCGTGCTGGATTCCAACCAGGGTGTCGAGCCGCAGACCGAGACGGTCTGGCGCCAGGGCGACAAGTACAAAGTCCCGCGCATCGTGTTCGCCAACAAGATGGACAAGACCGGCGCCGATTTCTACAAGTGCCTGCAGGACATCATCGACCGGCTCGGCGCCAAGCCGATCGCGATCCAGCTTCCGATCGGTTCTGAGAACAATTTCAAGGGCCTGGTCGATCTGGTTCGCATGAAGGGCGTGGTCTGGGAAGACGAGGCGCTGGGCGCCAACTTCAAGGACATCGACATCCCGGAGGACATGAT
The DNA here is from genome assembly GCA_964249215.1 of uncultured Rhodopseudomonas sp. GTDB lineage: Bacteria > Pseudomonadota > Alphaproteobacteria > Rhizobiales > Xanthobacteraceae > CAXUBE01. Next base: position 9,553 of record CAXUBE010000069.1, read on the forward strand.
CGAGAAGGCCAAGGAGCATCGCGAGAAGATGCTCGAGGCCGCGGTCGAACTCGATGACGACGTGCTGTCGGCCTATCTCGACGGCACCGAGCCCGACGAAGCCACGTTGAAGCGGCTGATCCGCAAGGCGGTGCTGACCGGCGCGTTCTATCCCGTGCTGTGCGGTTCGGCCTTCAAGAACAAGGGCGTGCAGCCGCTGCTCGACGCGGTGGTCGACTATCTGCCGTCGCCGGTCGACGTGCCCGCCATCAAGGGCGTGGACGAGGACGGCGCCGAGGTCGTCCGGCTGCCGAAGGACAACGAGCCGCTGGCGCTGCTCGCCTTCAAGATCATGGACGATCCGTTCGTCGGCACCATCACCTTCTGCCGGATCTATTCCGGCACGCTCCTGTCCGGCACCGGCGTCGTCAATTCGACGCGCGACCGCAAGGAACGCATCGGCCGCATGCTGCTGATGCACGCCAACAACCGCGAGGACATCAAGGAAGCCTATGCCGGCGACATCGTGGCGCTGGCCGGCCTGAAGGAAGCCCGCACCGGCGACACGCTGTGCGATCCCAACAAGCAGGTCATCCTGGAAAAGATGGAATTCCCGGAGCCGGTGATCGAGATCGCGATCGAGCCGAAGACCAAGGCCGACCAGGAAAAGCTCGGCGTCGCGCTCGCCAAGCTCGCGGCGGAAGATCCCTCGTTCCGCGTATCGACCGACATGGAATCCGGCCAGACCATCCTAAAGGGGATGGGCGAACTGCATCTCGACATCAAGGTCGACATCCTGCGCCGGACCTACAAGGTCGACGCCAATATCGGCGCGCCGCAGGTGGCGTTCCGCGAGAAGATCACCAAGCGCGCGGAAGTCGACTACACCCACAAGAAGCAGACCGGCGGCACCGGGCAGTTCGCCCGCGTCAAGTTCATCGTCGAGCCGAGCGAGCCCGGCACCGGCTTCGAGTTCGAATCCAAGATCGTGGGCGGCGCGGTGCCGAAGGAATACATCCCCGGCGTCGAAAAGGGCCTCAACAGCGTGCTGGG
>CAXUBE010000070.1:0-10506 GCA_964249215.1 uncultured Rhodopseudomonas sp.
TCAACGTCTCGGTCGAGGACGTCACCGCCTTCGTGCTCGGCGGCCATGGCGACACCATGGTACCGCTGGTGAAGTACTCCACCGTCGCCGGCATTCCGCTGCCGGACCTCGTCAAGATGGGCTGGACCTCGCAGGCGCGGCTCGACGAGATCGTCGATCGCACCCGCAATGGCGGCGCCGAGATCGTCAACCTGCTGAAGACCGGCTCGGCGTTCTACGCGCCGGCGGCGTCCGCGATCGCGATGGCGGAGAGCTACCTGCGCGACAAGAAGCGCGTGCTGCCCTGCGCGGCGTATCTGGCCGGCGAATACGGCGTCAAGGACATGTATGTCGGCGTGCCGGTGGTGATCGGCGCGCGCGGCGTCGAGCGCATCGTCGAGATCGAGCTCGCCGGCAAGGACCGCGACGCCTTCGACAAGTCGGTCGGCGCGGTGCAGGGTCTGGTCGACGCCTGCAGGAAGATCGCGCCGGATTTATTGGGGAAGTAGAGTTCATCACCTCTCCCCGGCGGGGAGAGGTCGGATTGCGAAGCAATCCGGGTGAGGGAGTTCGAACTTATCGATAGACCGTACCCCCTCACCCCAGCCCTCTCCCCATGGGAGAGGGGCGCGCCGGTGCTGCTGGACGAAGGCTATGATTGATCGACTGGATAATCTCTCGTCAGGGGCAAGCGATGAACATCCATGAATATCAGGCCAAGGAAGTGCTGCGCGGATTCGGCGTGCCGGTGTCGCGCGGCCAGGCGATCCTGAAGGCGTCCGACGCGGAAGCCGCCGCCAGGCAGCTCGGCGGACCGATCTGGGTGGTGAAGAGCCAGATCCACGCCGGCGGCCGCGGCAAGGGCAGGTTCAAGGAAGCCTCGGCCGGAGACAAGGGCGGCGTGCGGCTCGCCAGATCGGTCGACGAGGTCAAGACGTTCGCGGGCCAGATGCTCGGCGCCACGCTGGTGACGATCCAGACCGGCCCGGCGGGCAAGCAGGTCAACCGGCTGTATATCGAGGACGGCTCCGATATCGACAAGGAGTTCTATCTGTCGCTGCTGGTCGATCGCGTGACCTCGAAGATCTCGTTCGTGGTCTCCACCGAAGGCGGCATGAACATCGAGGACGTCGCGCACAACACGCCCGACAGGATCGTGAGCTTCTCGGTCGATCCGGCGACCGGCATCATGGGCCATCACGGCCGCACCGTCGCCAAGGCGCTGAAGCTGTCCGGCGATCTCGCCAAGCAGACGGAAAAGCTGGTCGCGCAGCTCTATGCCGCGTTCGTCGCCAAGGACATGGAGATGCTCGAGATCAATCCGCTGGTGGTGACCAAATCCGGCGAGCTGAAATGCCTCGACGCCAAGATGGCGTTCGACGGCAACGCGCTGTTCCGGCATCCCGACATGATGGTGCTGCGCGACGAGACCGAGGAGGACGCCAAGGAAATCGAGGCGTCGAAATACGACCTCAACTACGTCACGCTCGACGGCACCATCGGCTGCATGGTCAACGGCGCCGGCCTCGCGATGGCGACGATGGACATCATCAAGCTGTACGGCATGGCGCCGGCCAACTTCCTCGACGTCGGCGGCAGCGCCACCAAGGAGAAGGTCGCCGCCGCCTTCAAGATCATCACCGCCGATCCGAACGTGAAGGGCATCCTGGTCAACATCTTCGGCGGCATCATGAAATGCGACGTGATCGCCGAGGGCGTCGTCGCCGCGGTGAAGGAAGTCGGCCTCAAGGTGCCGCTGGTGGTCCGGCTCGAGGGCACCAATGTCGACGCCGGCAAGAAGATCATCCGCGAGTCCGGCCTCAACGTGCTGCCGGCAGACGATCTCGACGACGCCGCGCAGAAGGTCGTCAACGCCGTCAGGAACGGCTGACATGGCTCAGGACCATCTCGCCGCGCCGGCGCCGCTGGAGGAACACCACAGGCTCGCGGCGTTCGCCGGCGAGTGGCGCGGCGAGGAGACGGTCTACGCCTCGCGTTGGGTCGAGGGCGGTCCGGCGCAGGTAGCGGTGACCGCCAGGATCGATCTCAACGGTTTCTATCTGATCCAGGACGCGCGGCAGACCCGCGGCGGCAAGGAGACCTTCGCCACCCACGGGGTCTTCACCTACGACCGCGAGTCCCGGCTCTACAAATTGTTCTGGCACGATTCGCTCGGCTATTATCCGCCGGCGCCGGCCTCGGGCGGCTGGACCGACAACAGACTGACGCTGCTGCGCGGGTCGCTGCGCGGCGCCGCGCGGCACATCTACGAGGTTCTCGACGACGACAGCTACAGCCTGAAGATCCAGTTCTCCCCGGATTCCGAAGGATGGGCCGACGTGCTCACCGGCGTCTACCGGCGAACCGCCTGACAATTCAGATCGACCGCGAAAGCAAGAAACCCATGTCCATCCTGATCGACGCCGGCACCAAGGTCATTTGCCAGGGTTTTACCGGCAAGAACGGCACCTTCCATTCCGAAGCCGCACTCGCTTACGGCACCAAGATGGTCGGCGGCACCTCGCCCGGCAAAGGCGGCTCGATCCATCTCGGGCTGCCGGTGTTCGACACCGTTCAGGACGCGCGGGACCAGACCGGAGCCGACGCGTCGGTGATCTACGTGCCGCCGCCCGGCGCCGCGGACGCGATCTGCGAGGCGATCGACGCGGAGGTGCCGCTGATCGTGTGCATCACCGAGGGCATTCCGGTGCTCGACATGGTGCGGGTGAAGCGCGCGCTGTCCGGATCGAAGTCGCGGCTGATCGGGCCGAACTGCCCCGGCGTGATGACCGCCGGCGCCTGCAAGATCGGCATCATGCCGGCGAACATCTTCAAGCCCGGATCGGTCGGCATCGTGTCGCGCTCCGGCACGCTGACCTACGAGGCGGTGTTCCAGACCACCCGCGAAGGCCTCGGCCAGACCACCGCGGTCGGCATCGGCGGCGATCCGGTGAAGGGAACCGAATTCATCGACGTGCTGGAAATGTTTCTGGCCGATCCGGCCACCCATTCGATCGTCATGATCGGCGAGATCGGCGGTTCGGCCGAGGAAGACGCCGCGCAATTCCTGATCGACGAAGCCAAGCGCGGCCGCAAGAAGCCGATGGTCGGCTTCATCGCCGGCGTCACCGCGCCGCCCGGCCGCCGCATGGGCCATGCCGGCGCGATCATCTCCGGCGGCAAGGGCGACGCCGGATCGAAGACCGCGGCGATGCGGTCCGCCGGCATCTCGGTATCGCCGTCGCCGGCGCGCCTCGGCAAGACGCTGGTGGAAAAGCTCAAGGGCTGAGAAAGCGCGACGAAACGAGGCCGTCATCCCCGCGAAGGCGGGGACCTCGTATTCCGCGACGCTCATGCCATTTCAATTCCGCGACGCTCATGACCTCCCACGCGCGTCGGCGATGACTGGGTCACCCGGTCGAGCCGGGTGACGCCTCGTCTGTCTGCGGACTACGCCGCCTTGGCGGTCTTCGGCGCCGCCAGCGGCAGGCCTTCTTCGATCGGATACTTGTTGTCGCGCGACCACTCGTTCCAGGAGCCGAAATACATCCGCACGTCGGTGACGCCGGCGTTCTTCAGCGCGAGGAACGTGTTCGACGCGCGCGCGCCCTTGAAGCAGTACAAATATACCGTGGTGGCGGGCGTGATGCCGACCGTGGCGCACTCGGCCAGGATCTCGTTCTTCGACTTGAAGCGCGGGCCTTCCGGCGTCGGCTTCATCATCCGGTACCATTCGATCCAGACCGCGCCGGGAATCCGGCCCATCCGCGGACAGAAATCCTTGCCGTAGGGCGATGAGCTTTCGCCGATCCATTCGTCGACGTCGCGCACGTCGAGCAATGCGATGCCGGGCTTGCCGATCGCGGCCTGCATGGTCGCCGCGTCGATCAGGATCGCGCCGGCTTCCGGCTTGACGGTGAACGAGGCCGGCGTCGGCTTCGGCACGTCGGTGGTGGTCGGCAGGCCCTTCATGGTCCAGGCGTCATAGCCGCCGTGCAGGACCTTCATCTTCGGGTAGCCGAGAAATTCCAGCAGGAAGTAGCCGCGGCACGACTGGCCGAAGCCCGAATTCATCGACTGTTCGTAGATCACGGCGGTTTCCTTGCCGGACAGGCCGGCGCCGCCGAACGCGGAGGCGAATTTCTTCTTCAGTTCCTCCATGCCTTCCGGCGTCGAGGTGGCTAGGAAGGTGAATATCTCGTGCAGATTGACGGCGCCTGGAATGTGGCCGGCGGCGTAGGCGTCGGGGTTGCGCGTGTCGATGATCACGCATGGTTCGGATTTCATGAAGGTGGCGAGTTCGTCGGCGGTCATCAAAACGTCAGCCATGGCCAGGTCTCCAGTTGTTGGCGGTTGAGGAAGATTGCGGGTGGTCTAGCTTGGGTCTCCGCTATGTTCGCGCGCATTGTCCGCGAGCATTTTTCGAAGCTGCTTGGTGGCGGGGGTGACGATCGCCACGAAATACGCCTCGCGCAGCCGGCGCTGGGCGCGATGCGATTTCAGGTAGCCGCGCGCGCCGCAATGCAGCATCGCGGCATGCGCCGCGGCGACGCTGGCATCGCCGGCGCGCAGCCGCAGGTCGATCACGCCGCGCCAGTAGTCGTTGCCGGTCTCGTAAGGCGTGGCGGCGAGCGCTTGCGTTTCGGCCTCGAGCCCGGCGAGCATCCCGGCGACGTCCTCCGGCTGCTGCGGCAAATACCGATTGACGTGGGCCAATTGCGGCCGCACGCTTTGCATGATCGCGACGCAATCGCGGATCAGGCCGAGCGCCATGCCCATCTGCATCAGGATGAAGCCGGCGCGGATGGTCCTGACGAACGGCATCGCCGGCGCGGCCAGCACCTGATCGTCCGGGATGAAGGCGTCGCGAAACTGCACGCCATAGGTGCCGGTGCCGTCCATTGCCAGGAACGGCTGGCACGGCGTCAGCGTCACGTCCTCGCTGGCGCAATCGGCCAGGAACATCACCTTCTCGCCGCTGTCCTCGACCTCGAAGATGGTGCCGAACATGTGGTCGGGCCCCAGATTGGAGACCCAGGGCAGCGCGCCGCGCACCTGATAGCCGCCGGCCACCTTGCGGCCCTTCAGCTTGAGCTTTTCGATCCCGAAGAAGCTCTTCATCGGGTTCGACAGCCCGGTGCCCCCCAGCAGCGCGCCGCTGGCGGCGCGGTGCGCGAAACGCGTCTTCAGCGCCTCGTTGCCGGAATTGACGACGTACCAGACCAGCGTGTTCTGGCACCACGCCATGAACGCGGTGGCGCCGCAGGTCTCGCCGATCGCGGCGATGCCGTCGATGGTTTCGCCGAGATCGGCGTGCGCCGACCAGGCGCCGGCGGCGCCGAATGTGCGCATCGCGGCTTCGGGATAAACCTCACCGTCGTCGATCGCCTGCAGGATCGGCGTCAGCTCGGTCGCCGCCAGCGCGCCGATGCGCGCGCCGAGACCTGACGGGGTCCCGGCTTTGTCCGATGTGCGCAGCGCAGCCGATGCAGTCATTGAAGTCTCCGCGATACGGAAGTCGTCCAGTCGCCATTGCGGCGAGCGAAGCGACGAAGCAGTCCGGCTTTCCGCGCTGGATGGCGTCGCTTCGCTCGCAACGGCGTATTACGCCGACACTTCGAGGTTGACCGGGCGCGTGAAGGTGTTCGCGACCGGCGACCACTTCTTGACGTGGGCGATCAGCGCGTCGATCTCGCTTTGCGGGACGCCCTCGCAGTCCATGTCGACCTTGATGCGCACGTCGGTGAAGCCGACCGGCTTCTCGCTGACGTCGCCGGTGCCCCACACCGCGGTGATGTTGAGGTCGCCTTCGAGCTGCAGTTCGAGCTTGTTGACGATCCACCCGCGGTGCACCGCATTGGCGTGCAGGCCGACCGCGATGCAGGAGCCGAGCGCGGCCAGCGAGGCCTCGGAGGGATTCGGCGCGGTGTCGTCGCCGAGCAGCGCCGGCGGCTCGTCCACGATGTAGGGCGGCAGGTTGCGGATGTAGTTGGCGTGCCGGAATTTGCCTTCTGCGACCGTCCGGCACTTCAGCGTCTTGATGACGTTGGGGTTGGCCTTGCCGTTTGCGATCAGTTGCTCGAGGCCGCCTTTGTCGATTGGCGCGAGGCATCCGGTCAGGACGGTCTTCTGGGCTGCGACGTTCATTATGATTTCTCCCTGTCGTAAAGCTACAGAACGTTCTGTAGCATAGCAGGAAGTGTGCCACGTTCGTCGCGGAATGCAATCGCCCATTATTCGAGGCACTTAGGCAAATCGGTCGCGCCGCTTAAAAAGCGCCCCGTGCCGTCGAATGCGGCAATTCACTGCTTCGCCGCGACTTTATTGGTCACAGGCCGATCATCGCTTGCGCGGAACTGACCGGCTATCATATGAACACTTATGACCGACGCGATCCCGCAGCCCGAGAGGCAGACCGTTCCGGCGCCGGCGCCCCGCGAACGCCTGATGAAGGCCGCAACGCGCTTGTTCTGCAAGCACGGCATCAACGCCACCGGCATCGATGCGATCGTGAGCGAAGCCGGCACCGCGAAGACCACGCTGTACAAACTGTTCGGTTCGAAGAACGACCTGGTCGAAGCGGTGCTCACCACCGAAGGCCGGGTCTGGCGCGACTGGTTCATCGCCGAGATCGAACGCGCCCGCACGCCGCGCGCGCGGCTGGAGTCGATCTTCCCGGTGCTGAAGAGCTGGTTCGGCGAAGACGATTACTACGGCTGCGTCTTCATCAACGCGGTCGGCGAGCACGACAAGGAAGAGACCCGGCTGCGCACGATCACGCTCGCGCACAAATCCTTTATCCTCGCGCGCATCGAGGACCTGGCGCGGCAGGCCGGCGCCCGCGAGCCCGGTTTTCTCGCCCATCAGCTCGGTCTGCTGATGGACGGCGCCATCGTCGCCGCCATGGTCACCCGCGATCCCGGCGTCGCCGACACCGCCGGCCGGGCCGCCCGCAATCTGCTCGACGCGGCGATCGCCGTGTCGCCCAAGGTTCCCCGCAAGCCGGCGCTGCGTGGAACCCGGCCGCAGCGCGCCAGCCTGCATAGCTTGTGATCCGCTTCTAAAAATGAACCCCAAGTCATTTTTATTATTTTCAGGGGCGTATAATTGCGCCACATAAGGTAAAAGCTTCAAACACCAGCCGTTCCCACCCCAGCGCGGTCCTCACCCGCTTCGGGTCGCCAGATCAGGACGCAATGATGTCTCGTCAGGATGCGAATGCCGCTTTCGCCCTTTCCTCGTTTCTGCAGGGCGCCAATGCCAGCTACATCGACGATCTCTATGCCCGCTACGAAGGCGACGCCGCCTCGGTGGACCCGGAATGGCAGGCATTCTTCGAAAGCCTGAAAGACCAGCCGGCGGACGTCAAGAAGAACGCCGAAGGCCCGTCCTGGGAGAAAGCCAACTGGCCGCTCGCGCCTCGCGACGACCTGACCTCGGCGCTCGACGGCAACTGGGCGCAGGTCGAAAAAGCCATCGGCGGCAAGATCGCCGCCAAGGCGAAGACCGCGGCCGATGCCGTGCCGGTCGACGTCAATCGGGCGACGCGGGATTCGGTGCGCGCGCTGATGCTGATCCGTGCCTTCCGCATGCGCGGGCACTTCCACGCCAATCTCGATCCGCTCGGCATCGAGGGCCAGAAGGACCATGAGGAACTCGATCCGCGATCCTACGGCTTCGTCGACGCCGACTACGATCGCCGGATCTTCCTCGACCACGTGCTCGGCCTAGAATACGCCACGCTGCGCGAAATCGTCACCATCTGCCAGCGCACCTACTGCCAGACGCTCGGCGTCGAGTTCATGCACATCTCCAATCCCGCGCCGAAGGCCTGGATTCAGGAGCGCATCGAAGGCCCGGACAAGGAGATCAGCTTCACCCGCGAAGGCCGCCGCGCCATCCTGATGAAGCTGATCGAGGCCGAAGGCTTCGAGAAATTCTGCGACCTGAAATTCACCGGCACCAAGCGCTTCGGCCTGGACGGCGCCGAATCGCTGATCCCGGCGCTGGAGCAGATCATCAAGCGCGGCGGCAATCTCGGCGTGCGCGATATCGTGCTCGGCATGCCGCACCGCGGACGGCTCAACGTGCTGACCCAGGTGATGGGCAAGCCGCACCGCGCGCTGTTTCACGAATTCAAGGGCGGCTCGGCCAATCCCGACGAGGTCGAAGGCTCCGGCGACGTCAAGTACCATCTCGGCGCCTCGGCCGACCGCGAATTCGACCAGAACAAGGTGCATCTGTCGCTCACCGCGAACCCCTCGCATCTCGAGATCGTCGACCCGGTGGTGCTCGGCAAGGTCCGCGCCAAGCAGGACCAGCACGGCGATCTGCCGGAAGAGCGCACCTCGGTGCTGCCGCTATTGATGCACGGCGACGCGGCGTTCGCGGGCCAGGGCGTGGTCGCCGAATGCTTCGGCCTGTCGGACCTGAAAGGCTACCGCACCGGCGGCTCGCTGCACTTCATCGTCAACAACCAGATCGGCTTCACCACCTATCCGCGCTATTCGCGCTCCTCGCCCTATCCCTCCGACGTCGCCAAGATGATCGACGCGCCGATCTTCCACGTCAACGGCGACGATCCGGAGGCGGTGGTGTTCGCCGCCAAGATCGCGATCGAGTACCGGCAGAAATTTCACAAGCCGGTCGTCATCGACATGTTCTGCTACCGCCGCCACGGCCACAACGAAGGCGACGAGCCGGCGTTCACGCAGCCGGTGATGTACCGCAAGATCGCCGGCCATCCGACGGCGCTGGAGATCTACGCCAAGCGGCTCATCAGCGAAGGCGTGATGACGGAAGGCGAGGTCGAGAAGGCCAAGGCCGATTGGCGCGCGCGGCTCGATGCCGAACTCGAAGCCGGCACCGGCTATCGCCCCAACAAGGCGGACTGGCTCGACGGCAAATGGGCCGGCTTCAAGTCGGCCGATCAGGAGGAGGATCCGCGCCGCGGCATCACCGGGGTCGACGTCGCGACGCTGCGGGACATCAGCCGCAAGATCACCACGATTCCGCAGGGTTTTCGCGTCCACCGCACCGTGCTGCGCTATCTCGAAAACCGCGCCAAGGCGATCGACGCCGGCGTCGGCATCGATTGGGCCACCGGCGAGGCGCTGGCGTTCTGCTCGCTGCTGCAGGAGGGCCATCGGGTCCGGCTGTCCGGTCAGGACTCCGAGCGCGGCACCTTCTCGCAGCGGCATTCGGTGCTGTTCGATCAGGAGGACGAAAGCCGCTACACGCCGTTCAACCATCTTGGCGCCGACCAGGGCCATTACGAGGTGATCAACTCGCTGCTGTCGGAAGAAGCCGTGCTCGGCTTCGAATACGGCTACTCGCTGACCGAGCCGAACGCGCTGACGATCTGGGAAGCGCAGTTCGGCGATTTCGCCAACGGCGCGCAGGTATTGTTCGACCAGTTCATCTCGTCGGGCGAGCGCAAATGGCTGCGCATGTCGGGCCTCGTCTGCATGCTGCCGCACGGCTACGAGGGACAGGGGCCGGAGCATTCCTCGGCGCGGCTCGAGCGCTTCCTGCAGATGTGCGCGGAAGACAACATGCAGGTGGTGCACGCCACCACGCCGGCGAATTTCTTCCACGTGCTGCGCCGCCAGCTCAAGCGCGAAATCCGCAAGCCGCTGATCCTGATGACGCCGAAGTCGCTGCTGCGGCACAAGCGGGCGGTGTCGCGGCTCGAGGAGATGGGCGCCGACACCACCTTCCACCGCATCCTGTACGACGACGCGGCGATGCTGCCGAACGAACCGGTGAAGCTGGTGGCCGACGACAAGATCCGCCGCGTCGTGCTGTGCTCGGGCAAGGTCTATTACGACCTTTACGACGAGCGCGAGAAGCGCGGCACCAACGACGTCTATCTGCTGCGCGTGGAACAGCTTTATCCGGTGCCGCTGAAGGCGCTGGTGCTGGAGCTGTCGCGCTTCAAGAACGCCGAGACGGTGTGGTGCCAGGAAGAGCCGCGCAACATGGGCGCGTGGCATTTCATCGAGCCGTATCTGGAATGGGTGCTGAACCAGGTCGGCGCGGCGAACAGGCGTCCGCGCTACGCCGGCCGCGCCGCTTCTGCCGCCACCGCCACCGGGCTGATGTCCAAGCATCTGGCGCAGCTCAAGGCGCTGCTGGACGAGGCGCTGCGCTGAGAGACGACTGACCACGTCATGCCCCGCGGAAGCGGGGCACCCAGTAAAACGCGCCGCTGCTTTCGAATTGGAGCATCGCGGATTACTGGGCCATCCGCTTTCGCGGATGATGACGGCAGAGACCTTTGAGGGATGAATCAATGACGGAAATTCGCGTACCGACGCTCGGTGAATCGGTCACCGAGGCAACCATCGGCCGCTGGTTCAAGAAGGCCGGCGACGCCGTGGCGGTCGATGAGCCGTTGGTCGAACTCGAGACCGACAAGGTGACCATCGAAGTGCCGGCGCCTGCTGCCGGCACGCTTGAGGCGATCGCCGCCAAAGAAGGCGAGACCGTCAATGTCGGCGGTCTCCTCGGAGCGGTCGGCAATGG
>CAXUBE010000071.1:0-10449 GCA_964249215.1 uncultured Rhodopseudomonas sp.
GTACCTCACCGACGTGCTCGTCGACGACGGGGCCAAGACCGCGGCCGACATCGGCGCGACGTTCCTCGCGCACGACGTCACCGACCCGGCGGCATGGGCGTCGGTCGTCGAGCGCGTGCTGGCCGATATCGGGCAGATAAGCGTGGCGCGGCGTTGCGGCGGCCACCATCGCCCGGCCGATCGGACGCTGATCCGGCGATTGGCCGTCGGCGATCTGCGCGCTCAGCAACAGGCCGGCGATCCCGGAGGCCGACGCCGCGGCGACATTCGCGCCGCTTCGCGGCGTCACGCCGTTCTGCAACGCCGCGCCGCTGACGTCCGATCCCGGCACCATGAGGCTCCTTGCGCCCTCGATGCCCCCTCCTGTCGCGGCGCGGCTCGCGCCGCCACCGATCACGCGGCCTTCATGGTCGATTGCGCCGACCGCCAACAGGCAGGCCGCGGCGCCGCAGGCGCGCAGGACGGCGACGCAGCCGTTGCCGCCATCGGCGGCGACGATCAGCACATTGCGCTCCTCGCACAGCGTGACGGCGTCGACCAGGTCCTGATGGCGTCCTGTGGCGTCATCGAAAAGGCCGCCGCTGATGTGAATAATGTCGGCGCCGTTTTCGACCGACAGCATGATGGCGCGCGCGAGCTCCGCCCGCGAGCAAGGGATGCCGTCATCGGCGAATACCGGAACGATCAAGCCGCGGCACAGCGGCGCCAGGCCCTCGACCAGACTGCAGGGCTGCCCGAAGATCACGCTCGCCGTGTGAGTGCCTTGCGCGGTGGCCTCGCCATCGGTCCCGCAGGATTGCGCGATGGTTTCCAGCGGGGTCAGCCGCGCACCGCGAAAGCCGTCATGGGTTCGATCGACCGGCCCGTCGAGCACCGCGATGGTGACCATCGGATCGCCGCCACCATAGACGTACAGAATATCCCGCTGAAACGCAGCCGCCGCAACGCTTGCCATCGTGCCCCACCTGCAACCGGTACCGTCGCCCGCTTTTGTGCGGGTCTTTATCGGTCGCCTAACCCCAAGCTGCCCAGTCTGCGCGTTGCAATGCGGTGCGTCTGCCCGCCCAGATAGGGCAAAGCGTGAAAAAAACGTGAAAGTTTCCCGATTTTTGCTATCGTCGGGCTCCAAGGAGTTGCTCGGCGCATGTCCTCGTCAGTCGCGTGCTTCAAATTGAACCTGCTGGGACCATTTCATTTTGCCACCGCGGCCGGCGAACGCATTGAAATCACCAGCAGAAAAGGAATGGCCTTGATCGCCATGCTGGCGATGTCGAAGGGCGGCGAGCGCTCCCGGGTCTGGCTGCAGGACCGGCTTTGGCGGGAGCGCAGGTCGTCGGCCGCGGCTGCGACCAGCCTGCGCCAGGAATTGGCCAACCTGCGCAAAGCCCTCAACCGCCATTCCGGCGAGCTGTTGATCTGCGAACGCGAACGCATCCGTCTGGCGCTGGACCTGATCGACGTCGACGCGCTGGACGCGGCGCGGGATTGTGATACCGACCGCGAATTTCTCGAGGGATTCGACTTGGCGAAACAGCCCGCATTTCAGGATTGGCTGAATGACCGGCGCAGTCAGCGGCGTCCGCGGGACGACGTGCTGCCGCAGCCCGATCCGCCGGCGCACTTTTCATCGGCCACGGCCGCTGTCACCACCTGGAGCCGCCGGCCCTCGGCGATCTCCGCGGCGGCTCCGCTGCCGTCGCATATCGTCGATATCTCGAAGCCGCCGCTCGGTTTCGAGGGTGACCAGGCCATCGCCGTGCTGCCGTTCCGGAATATGACCGGCGACGAGGCCAATGATTACTTCGCCGAAGGCGTCAGCGAAGACCTGATCGTCGGCCTGTCGCGGCTGCGCTGGCTGCCGGTGATCTCGCGCAACTCGAGTTTTTCGTTCGCCGACAATGTCGATCGCAAGGTCATCGGGCAGCGGCTCGGCGCCAAATATCTGCTGGAGGGCGGGCTGCTGCGCGCGCACGATACCTACGCCGTGTCGGCGAGCCTGTCATTGGCCTCGACCGGCGTCGCGATGTGGGCGAAGCGCTTCTCGCTGCAATGGCCCTCGACCCAGGACGGCATCGAGCAGTTCGTCACCGAACTTGTGGCGCATCTGGAGTCGCAGATCGAGCACGCCGAACAGACCCAGACGCGCCGCAAGCGGCAGGACGGGCTCGACGCCCACGATCTGATCTGGCGCGGCCGCTGGCATTTGAACCGGCTGACCCGGACCGACGCCGAAATGGCCGAGAAGCTGTTCGCCGAAGCGCTGGCGCACGATCCGGATTCGGTGGAGGCGCTGATCCAGACCGTCATCGCGCTGGGCTGGTCGATCTGGGCCGGCCGCCAGCCGCACGACCAGATCTTGCGGATGCGCAAGCTGGCGCAACAGGCGATCTACGCCGATCCCGAGGACGGCCGGGGCTTCATGCTGTGCGGGATCGCCGAAATGTGGCTGCGCAATCCGCTCGGCGCCAACAACCTGCTGCGGCAGGCGATCGCGCTCAATCCGAGCCTGTCGCTGGCGCACGCCCAGCTCGGCGGCAGCTACAATCTCGCCGGCGATCCGGAACAGGCGATCAAGCATCTCGGCGCCGCGCTGCGGCTCAGTTCGAACGATCCGCAGTCATTCTACACGCTGGGCGAATTGGCGATGGCCTACACGCTGCTCGGCCAGTGGGTCCGCGCGATCGATCACGCCGGGATCGCGCTCAGCCGCCGCCCGGCCTATTGGTACGTCCGCGTGATCAGGATCAACGCCTTGGCGCGCAGCGGCAACATCGCCGGCGCGCGGGTCGCTTTCGAGGAATTGATGGAGGTCAAACCGAATTTCTCGCGGCACTATATCGAGTGGCTGCCGTTCATCGACCGATCATGGATTGACCATTTCGTCGAAGGCTTGAAAATGGCGGCGGGCCGGCAGACGGCGTGGCTGGCGCCGGGCAATCAGCCCGGCTCAGGTCAATTGATATCGATCTGATGCGCGACCCGGCCTCGATTTCAGACGCACGTCGCGCTCAAACAAACCATAAAGCGGGATGACAATTCAACGATGATGATTCGACGATGACGATTCGACAATAAACCATCCTGCTCCGACGCGTCGCAGCGGCGCGCTTTCATCCGGCTGCAACGATGGCGTGGGATTGTCCGCGGCATTCGTGCGACCGATTTTCATTATTATTTCGAGGTATTCGATGCCCACGTTGAAATATTACGACGCGATCCGCAAAGCCCAGTCCGACGCCGCGCATTCCCCGCCGCCTCCGATCGTCCCGTTCGACCTCAACGACCTCGGCGCCGACACCACGATGCGGCGCTGGAGCGCGCTGGCGTTCAACTACGCGCTGCGCGTGGTGCTGTTTTTCTTTCGGGAATTCTGGCCGATCGCGCGGTTCGGCCGTCTGGTGATCGTCAGCCGCGAAAGCGACGTGCGCCAGGTGCTGTCGCGCCCCGATCTGTTCGAAGTGCCCTACGGACCCGAGATGACCGAACTCGCCGGCGGCACCAATTTCGTACTCGGTCTCGAGGGCCCGGAGCACGACGCGCAGAACGCGATGATCCGCAGCGTGCTGCAGCGCTCGGACCTGGACCGCATCCGGCAACTCGCCGCGCATTTTTCCAGCACCCTGATCGCGGGATCGGGCGGACGCATCGACGTCGTCAAGGACCTGATGACGCGGGTCGCGACCGAGACCTGCTGCGCCTATTTCGGCCTGAAGGTCGAGGATCCCGACGCGTTTGCCGAATGGGCGATGTCGATCTCGGCGCTGTTGTTCGCCGATCCGTTCGGCGCGCCCGCGACGCGCCGGCTTGCGCTGAACGGCGCGGCTCAAATCCGCAACGTCATCGATCGCGCGGTCGATCGCGTCACGCAATATCCGGAGACCGACACCGTGGTCGGCCGCCTGGTCGCGCAACGCGCCGCGGGCGCCGTCACCACCGGGCAGATCCGCGCGATCCTGGTCGGCCTCGTCACCGGCTTCATTCCGACCAACACGCTCGCGGCCGGCAAGATGCTGCAGGAACTGCTGCGCCGGAAAAA
This sequence comes from uncultured Rhodopseudomonas sp., assembly GCA_964249215.1. GTDB lineage: Bacteria > Pseudomonadota > Alphaproteobacteria > Rhizobiales > Xanthobacteraceae > CAXUBE01. The sequence goes on from CAXUBE010000071.1 coordinate 4,037, forward strand.
AACGCTCGGCCAGGCGATCGCCTGCGCGCGCGCCGGCGACAGCGACGGGCTCGAGGCTATCCTGCTGGAGGCCGGACGGCTCAACCCGGCATTGGCGCCGGGGCAATGGCGCTACGTCAAGACCGACAGCGTGATCGCGCCCGGCACGGCGCATGAAAAGAGCGTTGCCGCCGGCTCGGTGCTGATGGTGTCGACGATGTCGGCGCTGCGCGATCGCCGCGCCTTCGTCAAACCGAGCGAATTCCGCCCCGAGCGCGCCAACGCGGCAAGCCTCGCGTTCGGCGACGGCGCGCATGCTTGCCTCGGCCTGCATGTCGCGGTGGCGCAGATCGGCGAAGTGTTCCGCGCGCTGCTGGCGCTGCCGGATCTGCGCCCGAGCGCGGATCATTGGGGATCGATCGGATGGGTCGGGCCTTTTCCGCAGCGGCTCGACATGGAGTTCACGCCGGCGCTGGCGCCGAACAGCCAGAGCATGATCGTGGTCTGCGCGCCGCTGAAGCTCGAACAGGCCGAGACGGTGCGGGAAAAAGTGCGCTCGCTCGGCAATCCGGCGCGGCCCGACATCGTCGCCTCGCTGCAATCGACCAACATCGTGCATTTCGCCTCGATGTCGGTGATAGAGGCCGGCTCCGCCGACAAACCGGCGCCGCATCTGCTGCTGGAACTGAACGTCGACGGCGCCACCGACGCCGCGCTGCCCGTCGTCGCGCGGGCCACGCAGGAATGGCTCGCGCCGATCTTCGCTTATGCCGACGACGAGGCCACCGGCGCGCTGGCCGAGGTGCTGCGCCGCCACGTGCTCGATCTGCAGACCCGGCCGTGGAACGATATCGGGCTGAATTTCAACGGCACGCCGGAATTCGCCGTCGCCGACATCGACAGGCAGGCCGCGCTCGCCGATTTCGCCGAGGATGCGCTGGAAGAATATCTCGAGGACCACGCCTGCCTCGGCAGCCGCGCGATGGTGGCGCTGAACTACGTCCGCAAGCTGATCCGGCAGGACGACGAGATCAAGCGCCTGTGCGCGCGCTCGGAGGACTCGCCGATGAAGGCGCGGCTGGAGGCGCTGCTGGCGCGCGGCGCGGCGTTCGGCGACTATCTGGTGCGCCCCGGCCGGCGGCGGCTCGCGATCTCCGACTGGGTCGAGCGCACCGGCAACGAGGGATTGGCGTCGCTGCTGCAGACGCCGACCTTCCGCTGGCTCGGCGTGGCGCTGTTCGCCGCGGTGCTGATCGCCGCCGATGCGATCTATTTTTCGATCGAGCCGTTTTCCGACGCGGTGTATTTCGGCCGCCTGATGCTGTCGCTCGTCGGCGGCCTGCTCGCGGTGGTTTTGCTGGTCGCCGCGCTGATCGGCGGATTCTTCGCCTTGCTGCGCTTTTACGAAAGCCGCGACGTTCCGGACAACCGCGATCCCGAACTGGACTCGGTGAAGGCGATCGCCGCCAGCGAAAACCATCCGGGGTTCGCGCAGAACCACATCACCGCCGTGACGCAGATGAAGGCCGGCTGGTTTCGCCGCCTGACGCTGGCGCTGTCGCTATGGGGCATCAGGCAACTGGTGACGCACTGGTACCGGCCGGGCTTCGTGCTCAACATGGGCACCATCCACTACGCGAAATGGTTCAAGCCCGCCGACACCGACAAGATGATCTTCCTCGCCAATTACGATGGAAGCTGGGAGAGCTATCTCGAGGATTTCGTGATGAAGGCGCATGCAGGCCAGTCGGCGGCCTGGAGCAACGGCGAGGGCTTCCCGCGCACGCGGTTCCTGGTCCTCGACGGCGCGCAGGACGGCGATCGCTTCAAGCGCTGGGTGCGGCGCCAGCAGGTGCCGTCGCAGTTCTGGTACAGCCGCTTTCCGACGCTGACCACCGACCGGATCCGCAACAACGCGCTGGTGCATGACGGGCTGGCGCGTGCCAACACCGACTCGGCCGCGCGCGCCTGGCTCGACTGCTTCGGCTCGATCCCCCGGCCGGCCTACGCGATCGAAACCCCCGAAGTGCAGTCGGTGGTGTTCCGCGGCATGCGGGAGATGGCCTACACCGCGACCGCGTTTCTGCGGCTGCCCGCCGACCGCGCGGCGTCCGTGGCGTGGCTGCGCGCGATGATGCCCGATTCGATGCTGCTGCCAAATCCCGCCGCCGCATCGCGGCCGCAGGTCGGCGCGATCACCTTCGGCGATCATCCCTTCATCGGCAAGGATGCGCCGCACAACGTCGCGACCTTCCTCGCGTTCTCGTCGTCGGGACTGGAGAAGCTGAACATCTCGCCGCCGACGCAGAGCGATGGCCTTGCGACCTTCTCCGCGGCATTCAACATCGGCATGGCCAATCGCGCCAATGTGCTGCGCGATGTCGGCGCGTCCGTGCCGGCGCACTGGGCTTGGACCGATGCCGCGCAGGCCGGTCATGACGGCCCGATCGTCGATGCCGCGCTGTTCATCTACGGCCCGTCGCCGGAGGCGTGTCGCGACGCGCTCGGCAATCACGCCGCGCTGCTAGGCGGCCACGATGCGTTCGTCTACGTGGTGGAGACCCAGCCCGCCACGGTGATGACCGCGGAGGGACCCAAGACCGATCTCGGCTACGAGCATTTCGGCTTTGTCGACGGCATCTCCCAGCCGGTGATCCGCGGCACCCAGCGCTCCGCCAAGGGCGCGGTGCCGCGCGACATCGTCGAGCCCGGCGAATTCATTCTCGGCTATCGCAACAACCAGGGCTACTTTCCGCCGAGCGCGACGGTGCGCAGCGAGAGCGATCCCGCCAATCATCTGCCGATCCTGCCGAACGAAATTCCGACGCGGTTTCCGAATTTCCGCAGCGACACGCCGACCGCCGCGGTGCGCGACTTCGGCCGCAACGGCAGCTTCCTCGCGATCCGGCACATGGTGCAGGATGTCGACGGCTTCACCGCCTTCACGGAGGCCAAGGCGCGCGAGCTCGCGAAATATCACGACCTCTCCGAGGTGATCAGCGAGCCGGTCACCGCGGAATGGGTGGCGGCGAAGCTGATGGGCCGCTGGCGCAACGGCGTGCCGCTGGTCGACATGCCGAACCCGACCACCTTCAACAAGCACCGGCCGAAATTCGACCGCGACAATGATTTCTCCTATGGCGTCGACGACCCGCAGGGGCTGCACTGCCCGTTCGGCGCGCATATCCGTCGCGCCAATCCGCGCGACAGCCTGCAGCCGGGCGATCCCACGCAACAGCAGATCACCAGCCGGCATAGGCTGTTGCGGCGCGGACGCTCCTACCAGGTCGAGCGCGACGGCAGCGCCGCGGAGAAGGGATTGCTGTTCGTGGCGGTGTGCGCCGACATCGAACGGCAGTTCGAACTGGTGCAGCAGTCCTGGATCGGCTCGCCGTCGTTTCACGGGCTGAGCGACGAGCCCGATCCGATGATCTCGTCGATGTCGGGCGACCCGGCCGAGAAGCGCGTGTTCACGATCCCGACGCCGGCCGGGCCGCTGACCCTGCGCAACATGCAGAGCTTCGTGACGGTGAAGGGCGGCGGCTATTTCTTCCTGCCGAGCCGCTCGGCGATCCAGTATCTGATCGACCTGAAGTAAGCGCGCTGGAGCGCGGTCGCGCGGCATGAGCGCCGCGCGATCAGATCTGCGCCGCGACCGCGTGCAGCCCGATGATGCGCGCCAGCGAGCGCACTTCCTGCTTCTGGTCCTCGCGCAACTGAAACAAAAGCGGCATCGCCGCCGACTTGAGCTGCTGCACTTCGTCGCTGTCCGGATCGATCGGCGGCGCGCCGGCCGCGGGATTGCCCTGCCGGGTGGCGTGGATCTTCCGCGCCACAGCGCGCAGCGCGCCTTCGACCGAGGGCCAATAGGCTTCCTGCGACGCGCTCAGCTTCAGCCGGCCCTTGATCGCGGCGATCTGGGCGTCGCTGAGCAGCGCGTAGGTCTTCTGCGGCGCCGGCGGCGGCGACGGCTTGGTGGCAAGCGTCGGCTTCGGCGGCTGCTGCAGCGAAGGCTGCTGCTGCGGGATCGCGACGGCGGCGGCACGCGGCGGGCTCGCGGTGGTCGCGACCGGCGCGTCGGAGGCAAAGGCCTGGCGCAGCGGTTCGCTCAATTGCGGCAGTTCGGCCTGATCGGACAGCGACGCCAGCGCCAGCACCGGCAGCTTGTCCTGCTTGCCCTCGCGATTCGCGGCCGGTCCGGCGCGTCCGCCGGTCGTCGCCTGCAGTTGCGATCCGACCAGCGGAACGATGTCGCGTCCAAGCACGCTGACGGCGGCCGATATGGCGATCAGGGCGCACGCCAGGGCCAGAAGGGTCGCGGTTTTCGTCAAGCCAAACTCCCGGTCACGATCCACTTCAGTTCGTTCAGAAATGCAGGCGAAATAAGGCTGTCGCGCCGGCAAATTTGCTTATCGGCGACGGTGTTGATCCGACAAAGGAATTTCGCTAGAGCGCGATGAGTTTTCTTCGATTCGGCATCCCGCTCCATCCTTATGTTCGCGCATGATCCTTTCGGAAAACCGGGTCCCACTTTTCCGGATCATGCGCTAGGCCGCCAGCGGATAGGCGTCCTGGATGTCGGCGACGATGTCGGATGCTTCCCATAGCGCGTCCGGCGCAACCGACTGGATGGTGATGGTCCAGTTGCCGCCGGCCCGGGACCGGGGCGTACTGACGATCTCGAACTCGACCTCACGGCACAGCGGATGCCGCCGCAGCGCGTAGGCCACTCTTGCCTTGATGTCGTCGAGCGTCGCCGGCGTCTGGTCTGGATGCATTGGCTGTTTCACCCGTCGCGTCTCCGGCGCCGCAAGGCGGATGCATGCGCGCTCGCCGGTCCGCCTCCATTGTTGAGCCGGGGATGGTTAACGCTCGGTTAAGCGCGCGAGATCGTGACCGACGCGCGCTCCTGCTCGCTGCGCAAAGAGGGACCGGATCGAGCCGTGACGGTTTGTTCGCGTCGTTAGATGTGGTCTTTCAGGAGGTTGTCCATCCGATCCGGACCGAGGAGACTGAGGTTGCGAAGCTTCAGTTTTCCAGGGAGACCAGATGGCCTGACCGAGGACAACCTCTTCAGGCTTTACATCTAGGCCAGCGGCGGATCGATCGCGGCGTCGTATTCGCGCCGGAAACGCGCCACCAGATCGGCCACCGGCACGACCTTCGGCACGCTGCCGATGCCCTGGCCGCTGCCCCAGATTTCCTTCCACGCCTTCGGCTTGGCGCGCTCGCCGCTCTCATTGGTGCCGAAGTTCATCTTCGACACGTCGGACTCCGGCAGATTGTCCGGGTCCATGCCGGCGGCGACGATCGAGGGCTTGAGGTAGTTGCCATGCACGCCGGTGAACAGATTCGAATACACGATGTCCTCGGCCGTCGAGGTGGTGATCATGTCCTTGTAGCCCGGCACCGCGTTGGCCTCGGTGGTGGCGATGAACGCCGAGCCGATATAGGCGAAATCGGCGCCGAGCACCCGCGCGGCGCGGATCGCCCCGCCGTTGGCGATCGCGCCGGACAGCGCGATCGGACCGTCGAACCACTGCCGCGTCTCCGCGACGAAGGCCAGCGGCGAGATCTCGCCGGCATGGCCGCCGGCGCCGGCCGAGACCAGGATCAGGCCGTCGGCGCCCTTCTCGACCGCCTTGTGCGCAAAGCGCTGGTTGATGACGTCGTGAAACACGATGCCGCCCCAGCCATGCGCGGCCTCGTTCAATTCCTGGCGCGCGCCGAGCGAGGTGATCATCATCGGGACTTTATGCTTTTCGCAGACCGCGAGGTCCTGCTCGAGCCGGTTGTTGGATTTGTGCACGATCTGGTTGACCGCGAACGGCGCCGACAGCCGGTCGGGATGCGCCCTGTCGTGAGCGGCGAGCTCCTCCTTGATCTGCACCAGCCATTCGTCGAGCAGCGCCGCGGGACGCGCATTCAGCGCCGGGAACGAGCCGACCACGCCGGCCTTGCATTGCGCGATCACCAGATCGGGCACCGAAATGATGAACAGCGGCGCGCCGATCACCGGGATCGACAGGCGGCCCTTGAACAATGCTGGCATCGACATGGAAGGTCCTCACGGCCGCAGCGAAACCGCGACAGCAAAGCAAGCGCGCAGGCGCGATGCAAGGCGCGGCAAACAAATCTCGGGGATTGAATGCAAGCGAAGCGCGAATTTCGCGCGGCTCCGTCCCGGCCGATCCCGGACGCGCTGTCTATCGACACAGCGCCCGGGTGACGAAGCTTTCGGTACGGCAATCGCCGGGCTGGCGTTGCCGGCCGGGGATCAGCACCTTGCCGCTGCATTGTTCGGCGGCGTCGGTGCCGAGGCTTTTGCCCTCGGCGTATCCCTTGCCGCGGCACAGCGCGTCGGCGGCGGCCTTGCAGTCCGGCGAGCAGGATTGGTGGGAATACCCGACCGCGGATCTGCAGCCGCTGCTGCG
>CAXUBE010000072.1:0-10286 GCA_964249215.1 uncultured Rhodopseudomonas sp.
CGGCTGTTGTTCGCGCAGGACAATCAGCGGCAGTTCATGCAGGGCGTCGCCTACGGCCTGTCGATGGCTGCCAGGGACCGCGGTCTCGCCTTCGATGTCGCGCTTGCCAACAACGATGCCGGCAAGATGATCGAGCAGGTGCAGCAGGCGCTGCGCAGCCAGGTCGGCGCGGTGGTGGCCTCTCCGGTCGATCCGGCCTCGCTCGGCCACAGCCTGCAGCAGATGATCTGGTCCGGCGGCTATGTCGGCACGGTGGTGCCGCCGCCTGCGGTGTCGCTGCTCAACGCGCCGCAATACCTCACCGGCAAGGTGCTTGGCGATGCCGCGGCCGCTTACATCAGGAGCAAGCTCGGCGGCAAGGCCAAGGTGGTGCTGCTGACGCACGACAAGCTGCAGTTTCTGGCGCCGCGCTTTGCGGCGATACGCGACGCGCTGAAGGACGTGCCGGGCGCGACCATCGTCGCCGACCTGTCGCCGCTCAACGTCAACGAGGAGGGCGGCGCCGCCACGATGCGGATCGTGTTGCTGGCCAATCCGACCGTCGACGTGGTGCTCGGCGCCGACACGGTCGTGCTCGGCGCGCTCGCCGCCTTGCGCGCGGCCGGCAAGGCGCGGCCCGATCAGTTTCTCGGCGGCATCGACGGGGAGCCCGAAGCGGTCGCCGAGATCAAGCAGGGCGGGCCGTACAAGACCAGCGTCAGCCTCGCCTCGCCGGTGTTCGGCTATGCGATGGCGCAGCACGCCGCCGACTGGCTGGAGGGCAAGAGCATCCCGCAGGCGATCGACATCCTGCCGAAGCTGCTGACCGCCGACAACATGGCGGCCTACGAGGCGGACCAGCGCGACCCCGCCGCCGTCTACCGCGATCCCGCGCGGCGCGATGCCTACCTGCGGATGTACGGCAATATCTGCTACGACAGCCGCGACAGATACATCAACTTTCCCTGGTCCTCGGAAAGGAAGTAGCAATCGTGCCGCCCGCCGACGGCGGCCGGCCGCTGCGACAACGAAAGCCATCCGCCCCGATGAATTTCCATTCGATCTACCAGCACGGCTTTGCGCGGCTTGCCGCCTGCGTCACCGTCTCCGGCGTCGCCGATCCGGCGGCGAACGCGGCGCGCATCGTCGAGGCCGCGAAAGCCTGCGACGCGGCGTCGGTCGCGGTTGCGGTGTTTCCGGAATTGTGTCTCTCCGGCTACGCGATCGAAGACCTGGTGATGCAGGACGCGCTGCTGGACGCGGTCGCGCGCGCGCTGGGCGTGGTGGTCTCGGCCTCGGCCGAGCTGATGCCGGTGCTGATCGTCGGCGCGCCGCTGCGCCATGCCGCTCGCATCTACAATTGCGCCGCGGTGATCCACCGCGGCCGCCTGCTCGGCGTCGTGCCGAAGAGCTATCTGCCGACCTATCGCGAATTCTACGAGGCACGGCACTTCGCCTCCGGCCATGGCATCATTGCTCAGGAGATCGCGATCGGTGCGTTGCGCGCCCCGTTCGGCACCGATCTGCTGTTCGACGCCGCCGACCTGCCGGGTCTGACGATCGGCGTCGAGATCTGCGAGGACATGTGGATTCCGCTGACGCCCGGCGCCGGACTGGCGCTTGCCGGCGCCACCGTGCTCGCCAATCTCTCCGGCAGCCCGATCACCATCGGCCGCGCGCAATCCCGCGCGCTGTTGTGCCGGTCGTTCTCGATGCGCTGCCTCGCCGCCTATGTCTACGCCGCGGCCGGCGCCGGCGAATCAACCACCGATCTGTCGTGGGACGGCCAGACCTCGATCTTCGAGAACGGCGTGCTGCTGGCGCAAGGCGAACGCTTCCTGCGCGACGGCCAGATCACCATCGCCGATGCCGATCTCGATCTGCTGCGGCAGGAGCGCGCGGCGATGGGCACGTTCGACGACAACCGCGCGCATCACGCATCGAAAAGCCATCGCCGGATCGCATTCGCGCTGACGCCGCCCGACGCCGATGTCGGCTTCATGCGGCCGGTGGAACGCTTTCCGTTCGTGCCGAGCGACCCGACTCGGCTGGAGCAGGACTGCTACGAGGCCTATAACATCCAGGTCGCGGGGCTCGCGCAGCGCATCAAGGCGATCGGCGTCGAGCGCATCGTGATCGGCATATCGGGCGGCCTGGATTCCACCCACGCGCTGATCGTCGCCGCCAGGGCGATGGACCTGCTCGGGCTGCCTCGCAGCGGCATCCTCGCTTATACGATGCCGGGCTTCGCCACCGGCGTCGACAGCAAGCGCCGTGCCTGGGCGCTGATGCGCGCGCTTCAGGTCGGCGCCGATGAACTCGATATCCGTCCGGCCGCGACCCAGATGCTCAAGGACATGGGCCATCCGTTCGGGCGCGGCGAGGCGGTGTACGACGTCACCTTCGAGAACGTCCAGGCCGGGCTGCGCACCGACTATTTGTTCCGGCTCGCCAATCACCACGGCGGCATCGTGATCGGCACCGGCGATCTGTCGGAACTGGCGCTTGGCTGGTGTACCTACGGCGTCGGCGATCAGATGGCGCATTACAACGTCAATTCCGGCGTGCCGAAAACCCTGATCCAGCATCTGATCCGCTGGGTGGTGTCGTCGCGGCAATTCAACGACGATGTCGCGCCGATCCTGAACGCGATCCTCGCCGCCGAGATTTCGCCCGAACTGGTGCCGGCCGCGGAAGGCGGCAAGCCGCAAAGCACCGAGGCGTCGGTCGGACCTTACGAATTGCAGGATTTCAACCTGTACTACACGTTGCGGTTCGGTTTCCGTCCCTCCAAGATCGCGTTCCTGGCGCTGCAGGCATGGCAGGCGGAATCCGCCAGCGAATGGCCCGCGGGCTTTCCGGCCGATCGCCGGCGCAGCTACCAGCTCGCCGACATCCGCCGATGGCTGGAAGTGTTTCTGAAGCGGTTTTTCGCCTTCAGCCAGTTCAAGCGCTCGGCGATGCCGAACGGCCCCAAGGTGTCCGCGGGCGGGTCGCTTTCGCCGCGCGGCGATTGGCGCGCACCGTCCGATGGCAACGCCGCGGCCTGGCTCGACGATCTCGAGCGAAATGTTCCACGACGCTGACGTTTCGAAACATTTCGATTGTGCGGCGCATGTGAACCTTTTGGTCGAAGGACTGCGTAGCTGATTGACTGGCGCGGCGATCATCCCCAACTCGCCGTGCCGGTCTTTCGACCCCGTCCGGCGCCGCCGCCCGATGGGGTCGTCTGGCGGCGCGTGGTTGAGCGCAAAGGCAGCCATGATGCGGAACAGATATCGTCTCCCGTCATTGCCATCCTATCAACCACGACGAGGAAACGTCTCATGAAACTTCATGCTATCACGCTCGCCGGCGCGCTCCTGCTGTCCGGCACTCTCGCATTCGCGCAGGGCGGCGTCGGTTCCGGTGCGGCCGTTCCGGAATCCTCCGGCACCGCGGTCAATGGCGGCGGCGGTGCCGTCGGAACCGTCAACGGCGGCGCGACCACCACGACCGGCGGAATGAATTCCACCACCGGCAGCACCGTGCGCGGCGGCACCGGCGGCCCAAGCGGCACGGCCGACGGCCCGACGTCGCTGAGCGGCACCGGTTCGTCGCAGAGCGGCGGACAGACCCCGAGCGGCACGACCAGGTAAATCCGCCGGCCTTCACGGCCGGCCGCGAATATGAACGGTCAAGGCAGTTCAAGCGGCGAAACCGTTCGAATTGCCTTGCCGTTCGCGGCATCCGAACCATGCACGGTTTCGCCATGCGGTATGCCGGCGGGATGGGAACAACGCGGGTTGCGCCGCACCGCGTGCTGCGCCATATGGACGGGTCATCGCGGTCGAGACCTGTTCATGCCCCACCCGATTCAGGAAGTTCTGCAAGCCTTTGCGCAAGGCGAGATCGTGGTGGTGACCGACGATGACGACCGCGAAGGCGAGGGCGACCTGATCGTCGCAGCCTCGTTGTGCACCGCCGAGAAGATGGCCTTCATTATCCGCCACACCTCCGGCATCGTCTGCGCGCCGCTCACCATCGAAGACGCGCGGCGACTGCGGCTCGACCCGATGGTCGCGCACAACGACTCCAATCACACCACCGCGTTCACGGTCTCGATCGACTACAAGCCCGACAACGGCACCGGCATCTCGGCGGACGAGCGCGCCTCCTGCTGCCGCGCGCTCGCCAATCCCAATGCCGGAGCCAGTGATTTCGCGCGGCCGGGACATATCTTCCCGCTGATCGCCCGCGAGGGCGGCGTGCTGCTCCGCTCCGGTCATACCGAGGCCGCCGTCGATCTGTGCAAGCTGTCGGGATTGCCTCCGGTCGGCGTGATCAGCGAATTGATGAACGACGACGGCACAGTGATGAAAGGCGCGCAGGTCGCGGCCTTCGCGCAGGCCAACAAGCTCAAGCACGTCACCATCGCCGACATGATCGCGCACCGCCAGGCCCGCGAGAAGCTGATCGAGCGCGTCGCGGCATTCCCGATCGACAGTCCGATCGGCACGATGCAGGGCTACGCCTATCGCTCGCCGTTCGACTCCATCGCCCATGTCGCCTTTGTCTATAACGGCGTCGGCGACGGCAGGAACGTGCTCACGCGATTTCACAAGCCGAACATCGTCAAGGAAATATTTTCCGGCGCGCGGCGGATGCAGCCGATGCTCGCGCATTTCAAGCAGGCCGGCTCCGGCGTGCTGGTCTGCCTGCGCGACGGCGCCGCCGGCGTGCCGGTCGAGCCGATCGATCAGCCGGCCTCGGCCGAAGCCGACCGGCACCGGCAGTGGCGCGAAATCGGGGTCGGCGCGCAGATTCTGCGCGACCTCGGCGTCAGCTCGATCCGGAACCTGACGTCGAGCACGCACGACTACAAGGGGCTGTCGGGTTTCGGCATCGAGATCGTATCCAACGAATATTTCGAAGGCTGATGCCTCGATGACGCGTGAATGCGCGACGCGTTATGCGATTGCGATATTTGCCGCGGAGTTCTAACTTGTGCGTTCGCGTTTGAGTACGGCGGAGAGAGGATACTTCATGAGCGTGCGCCCGCAGACCAAGGACAAGCCGGTCCCGGTGAACTTCCGGTGGGACGATCCGTTGTTGCTGGAAGACCAGCTCACCGAAGACGAGCGCATGATCCGCGATACCGCGCGCGCCTATGCGCAGGACAAGCTGCTGCCGCGGGTCTCCGCGGCATATCTGGAAGAGAAGATCGATCGCGATATCTTCCACGAAATGGGAGAACTCGGCCTGATCGGCATCACGCTGCCGGAGGACTATGGCTGCGCCAACGCCAGCTACGTCGCCTACGGCCTCGTCGCGCGCGAGATCGAACGCGTCGATTCCGGCTATCGTTCGATGAACAGCGTGCAGTCGTCGCTGGTGATGCATCCGATCTACGCCTATGGCGACGAGAACCAGCGCAGGAAATATCTGCCGAAGCTCGCGTCAGGCGAATGGGTCGGCTGCTTCGGCCTGACCGAGCCCGACGCCGGCTCCGATCCCGGCGGCATGAAGACCCGCGCCGAGAAGGTCGCCGACGGCTACCGGCTGACCGGCACCAAGATGTGGATTTCAAACGCGCCGATCGCCGACGTCTTCGTGGTGTGGGCGAAGTCGGCCGAGCACAACAACCAGATCCGCGGCTTCATCCTCGAAAAAGGCATGAAGGGGCTCAGCGCGCCGAAGGTCGGCGGCAAGCTGTCGCTGCGCGCCTCAGTCACCGGCGAGATCGTGATGGAGGGCGTGGTAGTGCCGGAGAGCGCGCTGTTACCCAACGTCTCCGGTCTGAAGGGGCCGTTCGGCTGCCTCAACCGCGCCCGCTACGGCATCTCGTGGGGCGCGATGGGCGCCGCCGAGGACTGCATGCACCGCGCCCGGCAATACACGCTCGACCGCAGGCAGTTCAACCGCCCGCTCGCCGCGACCCAACTGGTGCAGAAGAAGCTCGCCGACATGCAGACCGAGATCGCGCTCGGGCTGCAGGCCTCGCTGCGCGTCGGCCGGATGATGGACGAGGGCAAGATGGCCCCGGAAATGATCTCGATCGTCAAGCGCAACAATTGCGGCAAGGCGCTCGACATCGCCCGCATGGCGCGCGACATGCATGGCGGCAACGGCATCCAGATCGAGTATCACGTGATGCGCCATTCCCAGAACCTCGAAACCGTGAACACCTATGAGGGCACCCACGACGTCCACGCGCTGATCCTCGGCCGCGCCATCACCGGCATCCAGGCGTTCGGATGATAACGCCTGCTGCGACAAACGGGGTCGCGACATAGTTTTCGTCAACACCCGCATGCGTCCCCGCCCGCGACTGCGGGCGGTCCAGTATTCCGCGACGTTGGTGTTCTGGCTGAACGCGCAACGTTTACGGGATACCCGCCTTCGCGGGTATGACGACAGGGGTTGTTGCTAGTTTATTCGCGAGAAACCCGATGACCGACAGCGCCGGCGACGACATCCCGTTCAACCGCGATTTTGCGCTCAAGCCCGGCGTCGTCGATCACGTCCGCCCCGGCGTGCGCCGCATTCTGTGCGACAATCCCTCGCCGTTCACCTTCACCGGCACCAACAGCTACATCGTCGGCAGCGGCGAGGTCGCGATCATCGATCCCGGTCCCGACGACGCAGCCCATGCCGATGCGCTGCTCGAGGCGGTGCGCGGCGAGACCGTGACGCACATCTTCGTCACCCACACCCACAAGGATCATTCGCCGAACACGCCGCGGCTCAAGGCCGCGACCGGCGCCACGGTCTATGCCGAAGGGCCGCATCGCGCGTCGCGGCCGCGGTATGATAGCGAAAAGCTCACGACGGAGTCCGGCGCCGATCGGGCCGTTGTTCCGGACGTCGCGCTGCGCGCCGGCGACATCGTCGCCGGCGGCGGCTGGGCGCTGCAGGCGGTGGCGACGCCGGGCCACACCGCCAATCACATGGCGTTCGCCTGGCCGGAGCGCAGACTCCTGTTCGTCGGCGACCACGTGATGGGCTGGTCGACCTCGATCGTGGCGCCGCCGGACGGATCGATGGTCGACTACATGCGCTCGCTGGATCGGCTCGCCGCGCGCGACGAGCAATCGTACTTTCCCGGCCACGGCCCCGACGTGGCCGACGGCCCGCGCTACGTCAAGTTTCTGAAACGCCATCGCGAGTCCCGCGAGAGCTCGATCCTGCACCGGCTCGCCAAAGGCGAGGCCGACATTCCGACCATGGTGCGCGCGATCTATATCGGCATCGATCCGCGGCTGACCGGCGCCGCCGGGTACTCCGTGCTGGCGCATCTGGAGGATCTCGTCGGGCGGGGCTTGGTGGCGACCGACGGCGATCCGGTAATCGGCGGGAGTTACCGGTTGGCGTGATTACACGCCGTCGCTTTCGCGTTCACAACGTCATCGCCCGGCTTGACCGGGCGGCCCAAGCAATGCCGGACTGCGCGTACTGGATCACCGGCTTTCGCGGTTGATGACAACCGAGGGGGACGCGGACTTCTCCTCGCAATGACAACTCTCTTCTATTCACCATTCGCTCACTTCTTCGCGACACCCTTGGCCTGGCCCTTGGCCGGCGCGGCGGGCTTCTTCGGCGCCGGGGTATTTTCCGCGGCGTTGTTGATATCGTCGATCAGCTTGGTGATCCGCGCGGCATTGCTGCCGAGGTCGCTTTCGAAGTAGCGCGACGACGAACGCAGATCGACGCGCGATCCGTCGCCGTCTGGCAGAACCCGCACCGCGACGTCTTCGCGAAAGCCCATGATCGGCGTGCGCGCCACCGCCTCGATGCGGCCCTCGCGGCGCGGCGGCTGCGGCGCGCGGGCGTCGACCACGCGCCATTTGCGGCGGTTGATGAGGTCGAGCGTGACGTCGTAGGCGCGCTGCACCGGCACGTCGAGCTGCACGGTCTCGATGTCGGGATAGGCCAGGCGCTGCTGCTCGGCGGAATAGAGCCCGGCATAGACCGCGGTGTTGGCGCCGTCGCCGGTGCGCAGCCGCGCAAGCGCGTCGAACCGCGGGGGGTCGATCGAATCCGTGGTGATGTCGTGGATCGCCGGCAGCTTGCGGTATTGCAGGCCGAGATAGGCGGGATAGGCGAGCACCGCGGCGTCGATCAGCAGCGCCAGCAAAATCCGGCTCATGCCGCGCGAACCGGTCTGCCAGATCGCAATGAAGGCGGCGAGCGCCACCAGGATCGACAGCATTGCGCAGGCCAGCGCGCCGAAAAACGTCGCGAGCGCCGGGCGCATCTCGAGGAAGCCGAACCGCACAACGATGATCGAGACGACCGTCGCCACCGCGGCGAACACCGCCAGACGCCGCGCCCACAGCGCGAGGTTCGACACGGGCTCCATCTGATAGGGAGCGGAAAACCTGCGCGCCATCGCTCGTGTTTCTGCCGGAGTTGCCCCGCGCGCGGCGCGATTGCCGCGCTGCAATAGCCGCTTGAGATCATGGCCCGACGCGCATTTCAAGCGGTATTGCCCGCCCCCGCCGCGCGCCTTGCGGCGAGGTTGAAGAGCGCCGCGCGCGGCAACCGCCGGTCCGACGCTATTCGGCGGCGGTCGGGAACGCGTAGCTCCTGAACTGATCGCGCAGCGCGGTCTTCAGGATCTTGCCGGTCGCGGTATGCGGGATCGCGTCGGTGAAGATCACGTCGTCCGGCATCCACCATTTGGCGATCTTGCCGTCCATGAAATGCAGAATTTCCTCGCGCGTCGCGCTCTGCTCCGGCTTGAGCTGCACGATCAGCAGCGGGCGCTCGTCCCATTTCGGATGATGCACGCCGATCACCGCGGCTTCGGCGACCTTCGGATGGCCGACCGCGAGATTTTCCAGATCGATCGACGAGATCCATTCGCCGCCGGACTTGATCACGTCCTTGGAGCGGTCGGTGATGCGCATATAGGCGTCCTTGTCGACGGTGGCGACGTCGCCGGTGTCGAAGTAGCCTTGGTCGTCGAGGATGTCGCTGTCGACGCGGAAATAGGCCTTCGATATCGCGGGGCCCGCGACCTTGAGCCGGCCGAACGACTTGCCGTCCCACGGCACGTCCTTGCCGGCATCGTCGGTGATCTTCATCTGCACGCCGAACACCGGATAGCCCTGGGTCGCCAGCACGTCGAGCGTTGCTTCCGGGCCGAGATGGTCGAACGGCGGCTTCAGCGCCGCCAGCGTGCCGATCGGGCTCATCTCGGTCATGCCCCAGGCATGGCGCGGCTCGGCGCCCATCTTGACGAATGCCGCGATCATCGACCGCGGCATCGCCGAGCCGCCGCACACCACCGAGCGCAGATGCGGCAGCGTCAGGTTTTCCTTCGCCATGTATTGCAGAAGCATCAGCCACACCGTCGGCACGCCGGCGGTATGCGTCACCTTTTCGGTCGAGAGCAGTTCGTAGACCGAGGCGCCGTCGAGCCTGGCGCCCGGCATCACCAGCTTGGTGCCCATCGAGGGCGCCGAGAACGCGATGCCCCAGCTATTGGCGTGGAACAGCGGCACCACCGGCAGCATGGTGTCCTTGGCGCGGGTGCCGAGCGAGTCGCCATTGTTGGCCATCAGGGCGTGCAGCACGTTGGAGCGGTGCGAATACAGCACGCCCTTGGGGTCGCCCGTGGTGCCCGACGTGTAGCACATCGCCGCCGCGGTGTTTTCGTCGAACGTCTTCCACGTGAAATCGCCGTCGGCCTCCTTCAGCCATTCCTCATAGGCGACCGCGTGTTTGAGCGTGGTCGACGGCATGTGCGCGGCGTCGGTCAGCACGACGTATCGCTCGACGCTCGGCATCCGATCGGCGATCTTTTCCAGGATCGGGATGAAGGTGAGGTCGGTGATCATCACGCGGTCCTGCGCGTGATTGACGATCCAGGCGATCTGGTCCGGAAAAAGCCGCGGATTGACGGTATGGCAGATCGCGCCGATTCCCATGATTCCGTACCAGCACTCCAGGTGCCGCGCGGTATTCCAGGCGATGGTGGCGACCCGGTCGCCGAGCTTGACGCCGTACCGGTCCAGCATCTGGCTGACCCGCAGCGCGCGCCGGTGAATCTGCGCGTAGGTGGTTCGCACGATCGGGCCTTCCACCGAACGCGACACGACTTCCTGATTGCCATGGACCTGCGCCGCATGCTCGATGATCCGGTGACACAGCAAAGGCCAGTCTTGCATCAGTCCGAGCATGCGAGCGTTCCTCCGGATCGTTTTCCCTGCGGGATTGGGCCGAAGTTTAGCGCGGCGCGGCGGCGGCGGAAACGGAATTGTGGCGGCTCTCGCTGCGGCGATCGGGCCGTCGTCGCGCTTGCGCTGCTGGCGTTGCTGGAG
>CAXUBE010000073.1:0-10232 GCA_964249215.1 uncultured Rhodopseudomonas sp.
TCGTTATTACAGGCCCTGCGCCGGTCGAGGCCAAGCCGGCAGCTTCCACACTAGCGCCGACCCAGGCGATGCCGCCGGCGCAGGGCCTGGAATAACGACGGCGGCTACGCGCAAAAAAACGCCCCGGTTTTCCGGGGCGTTTCTATTTGAGGCATGTCCTTGCGCGTTACGCGGCGGCCTTTTCGCCGGCATTCTCGATCACCTGCGGCGCCGATGCCGCGGAGGTGCTGATCGGAATGTTGCGCGGCTTCTTGGCCTCCGGAATCTCGCGCACGAGATCGACATGCAGCAGGCCGTTCTCCAGCGACGCGTTCTTGACGGTCACGTAGTCGGCAAGCTGGAACGCCCGCTCGAAAGCGCGCGCCGCGATCCCGCGATACAGCACTTCGGATTGTGGCTTGTCGTTCTCGTTGGCGGTTTTCTCGCCCTTGATCGTCAGGGTGTTTTCCTTGGCGACGATGGAGAGCTCGGCCTGCGAGAAGCCGGAAACCGCGACGCTGACGCGATACGCGTTGTCGCCGGTGCGCTCGATGTTGTAGGGCGGGTAGCCCGGGGCTCCGCCTTCGCCGACGGTCTGGTCGAGCAGCGAGAACAGCCGGTCGAAGCCCACGGTGGAACGATAGAACGGGGTAAGGTCGAAAGTACGCATGTGAAGTCCTCCTGATGAAGCGACTGATGTGAACCCGCCCGCCATTGGGCCGGGCTTTGCTCGTGTGCAGCCTTCAAGGTCATTTCTGACCCCTAGCAACGGCCTGCACGGTGTGTGATATGGGAGCCGCAGATCGCCGTTCAAGGCCCTATCGCCGTCTGACGAGACGTTCATCGATTTGCTGTTATCGCAATTGCTTAGCAAGCCGGTCTGGTGCATGACGCTGGTCTCGATTCCCGCCAACCCGGTTCCGGAAGACGCCGTTTCCGGAGTCATCAAGACCCGCGACGGCGCCGAACTGCGCTTCGCACGGTGGCCGCCGCCAGCGGGCCGTAAAGGCACCGTCTGCGTGTTCACCGGGCGGGGCGAACAGATCGAAAAATATTTCGAGACCGTGCGCGACCTGCGCGACCGCGGCTTTGCGGTCGCCATGATCGACTGGCGCGGCCAGGGCCATTCGTCGCGGCGGCTGCGCGATCCGCGCAAGGGCTATGTGCGCGAATTCGGCGATTTTGAAATCGACGTCGAGACCTTCGTGGGCGAGGTGGTGCTGCCGGATTGCCCGCCGCCGCATTTCGCGCTGGCGCATTCGATGGGCGGCGCGGTGATGCTGCGCGTGGCGCATTCCGGCAAACGCTGGTTCGACCGCATGGTGCTGTCGGCGCCGATGATCGACCTGCCTGGCCGCGCGACCGGTTTTCCGGCGCGCGTGCTGTTGAGCCTGATGCGGCTCGCCGGCTCCGGCGGCAACTACGTGCCGGGCGGCACCGACGAATTGTCGAATACCGGCCCGTTCGTCGGCAATCCCCTGACCAGCGATCCGGTGCGCTACGCCCGAAACGCCGCGATCCTCGCCGAGGACCCGACGCTGGGGATCGCCTCGCCGACCGTCGCCTGGGCTGCGACCGCGTTCCGCGCCATGCATGGCTTCAAGGCGGCGCGCTACCCCTCGCAGATCCGGCAGCCGATCCTGATGCTCGCCGCCAGCAACGACACCGTCGTTTCCACGCCCGCGATCGAGGAATTCGCCTATCATCTGCGCGCCGGCTCGCATCTGGTGATCGCCGGCGCCAAACACGAAATCCTGCAGGAGCAGGATCGCTACCGCTCGCAATTCTGGGCGGCGTTCGACGCCTTCGTTCCCGGTACGCCGCTTTACTGAAAGACGAGCAGCCCGAAATATCTGCCGTGTTCCAGGCTGCAACCAATCCCGCTCCCGCCGACGCCTCGAAGGTCCCCATGAAAATTCGCAAAGCCGTTTTTCCGGTTGCCGGCCTCGGCACCCGCGTGTTGCCCGCGACCAAGGCGATGCCCAAGGAAATGCTCACGATCGTCGATCGCCCGCTGATCCAGTATGTGGTCGACGAGGCCAAGGAGGCCGGTATCGAGCACTTCATCTTCGTCACCGGACGCAACAAGGGCATGATCGAGGATCACTTCGACCGCCAGTTCGAACTCGACGCCACGTTGAAGGGCCGCAACAAGACCGCGGAAATGGAGGTCCTCGCGCGCGACCAGCCCGAACCCGGCGCGATGAGCTTTACCCGTCAGCAGGCGCCGCACGGCCTCGGTCATGCGGTGTGGTGCGCGCGCGACATCGTCGGCAATGAGCCGTTTGCGGTGGTGCTGCCGGACGAACTGGTTCTGAACAAACCGGGCTGCCTTGCGCAGATGATCGCGGCGGCGGCGAAAGTCGGCGGCAAATCCAACGTCGTCGCCGTCGAGGAAGTACCCGATCACCTCACCCATAATTACGGCATCTGCGGCGTCGGCAAGCGCGACGGCAACATCTTCGTGATTGACGGCATGGTCGAGAAGCCGCCGAAGGGCACCGCGCCGTCCAACCGCTCGATCTCGGGACGCTATATCCTGCAGCCGGAAATCTTCAAGATTCTCGAAACCCAGGAGCGGGGCTCGGGAAATGAAATCCAGCTCACCGACGCGATGATCGGACTGTCGAAGACCCAGGCGTTCTACGGCGTGGAGTTCGAAGGCGAGCGCCACGATTGCGGATCGAAAGCAGGTTTCCTGCGCGCCAATATCGCCTTTGCGATGACGCGCGGCGACCTGCGCGAAGGCCTGCGCGCGGACATGAAGCACTACCTCGGCAAACCCTAAAACTCACGCGGCGAGCGCGACGCCGGCCAGGCTCGACAAAATTCGCAAGACCAGAAGGCTGTCGTGAACAACTACGATCCGCTACGCGATTACCTGAAGCAGCAGCCGCTTCCCGAGTTGGTCCTGACGACGGCTCAGATCGAGGACATTGTCGGCTTTGCGCTCCCTCGTGCATCGCACCGGGCGTCTTGGTGGGACAGCACCCGGGCACCGGATGAGAAGATGCCGCAGCGTGAAGCGTGCCTCGCCGCGGGATATCACGCGACCAGGGTTGCAGACGGCAAAGCGGTGAAGTTCAAGCGTATCCAGCCGCAGCGCAAACGTCCTCTGACATGAGTGCCCGCGATTTGCTGGGCCTTAAAGTTCCCGTGAGCGATGCCTGAACTTTCGGCAGCCGCGCCGCTGGACCAACAGATAGACAGTCACGATCGGAACGATCATGCCGCCCGTGTATTTGCTTGTTATCGAAACACAAACAGGAGCGCGAGATGATCAAGCATTTCATTATCACCGCTGCGGCGCTCGCCGCTATCGGCAGTGTGGTCCCCGCGAGCGCGGAAGAGATCGGCGTTGGATTTGGTCCCGGTGGCGTCACCGTCGGCGCGGCACGTGGTGACCGTTATAGGGACCGCGATCGGGAATATGCGCGCGATCGCGACTATCGGGAGCGTGACGAGACCGTCGTGGTGCGCCGGCCGATGGATCGCGACCGCGACTATGATCGTGACCGCGGACCGGTCATCATCAACCGCTAACCATCGATTGACTTCCGATCACGGCCTCCCTTCGCGGAGGCCGTTTTCGTTGGGACGGTCTCCATTGGCAATCCTGACGGGCGCGAGGTCTATCGATTACGAATCGCGATTCACGGCGCAGCAACCTCTGCGCGCCATGCTGCGGCAACCTGGCTCCTGGATAAGTTTTCCGATGATCGTCGAACGCCCGATAGCCGCACTCGCCGTACGAGGGTTAACCAAAACCTACAGCCGCCGCGCGGTCGACCAACTCGATCTGACCGTGCGGGTCGGCGAGTTCTACGCTCTGCTCGGACCGAACGGCGCCGGCAAGACCACCACGCTGCGGATGGTCGCGGGCCTGCTTTGCCCCGACGCGGGTTCGGTGAACATTTTCGGTGTCGACGCGCTTGCCGATCCGGTCGGCGCCAAGCAGATCACGGCCTGGGTTTCCGACGAGCCGATGATCTATGACAAGCTGACGCCGCTGGAATATCTCGCCTTCGTTGCCGGGCTCTGGGGGTGCGAGCCCACCCGAGCGGAAACATATGCCCGAGAGTTGCTTGCCGAATTGGGCCTTGCGGACCACTCGGATCAGCGCTGCGAGGGATTCTCAAAAGGCATGCGCCAGAAAGTCGCTCTTGCCGGAGCGCTGGCGCACGATCCGCGGCTGATCATTCTCGACGAGCCGCTGACCGGGCTCGACGCGGTCTCGGCCCGCCATGTCAAGGCGATCCTGCAGCAGCGGGTGCGCGCCGGCTGCACCGTCATCATGACGACCCACATTCTTGAGGTCGCCGAGCGGATGGCCGATCGGATCGGCGTCATCGTTGCGGGCAAATTGATCGCGGAGGGCACGCTCGGCGAGTTGCGGACGCAAAACGGCGCCGGCGACACCAGCCTGGAAGATCTGTTCGTGGCGCTGGTCGACGGCGAATCGGTCGCCGCATGAGTTCCGTAGTGACGCTGCGCGGGTTTGCCCGGCACGATATCCGCCTCGCATGGCGCGACATGCTGGCGATGCTGGCGGGCGGCCGTCGGGGCCGCGCGCGCGGCGTGATCGTCGGGCTGATCGTGTTTGCCGCGCTGCTGCATCTGCCGGCCTACGGCATGGTCGGGCGCTACGCCGACACCGGCCTCGATGCCGATCTCACCAGCAGGGTCGTGATCGGCGCCAGCGTCATCCTCGCCTGGCTGTTGATGCTGTCGCAAGCCATCGAATCGGTGACGCGGGTATTCTACGCCCGTGCCGACCTCGATCTGATCATGTCGTCGCCGGCGCCCTTGGCCCGGCTGTTCTCGGTGCGGATGGCGGCGATCGCGCTCGCCGTGACGTCGATGGCGCTGCTGTTCTCCGCGCCGCTGGTCGACGTGCTGGTGATCTGCGGCGGCCGGCGATGGCTCGCGGCCTATGGCGTCGTCGCCGCGATCGGGCTGTCCGCGGCGGCGATCGCGATCGCGATGACGGCGGCATTGTTTCGCGCGATCGGGCCGCGCCGCACGCGGATCGTCGCGCAGGTCCTCGCGGTGGTGATCGGCGCGGGCTTCGTGATCGGCCTGCAGGTCGCCGCGATCATGTCGACAGGCACGCTGTCGCGCTTTGCGGTGCTGACGTCGAATACAGCCGCAGCATTCGCGCCCGATGCGGATAGCATGTTGTGGTGGCCGGTGCGCGCGATCCTCGGCGACTGGACGGCGCTGGCGGCGCTGATCGGCGCAAGCCTGACGCTGCTCGGCATCGTGATGGCCGCGGTGTCGCCCGGCCTCGGCGATCTGATCGTCGGCGCGTCGACCGTCGGCGCGGCCGCAACCAGACAAGGCACGGCTCCCATCACGTTTCGCAGGTCTTCTCGCCAGCAGGCGATGCGGATCAAGGAATTCACGCTGCTGCGGCGCGACCCGTGGCTGGTGTCGCAATCATTGATGCAGCTGCTGTATCTGTTTCCGCCGGCGTTGATGCTGTGGCGAAGCTTTTCGGACAGTTCGACCGCGATCGTGCTGGTGACGCCGGTGATCGTGATGGCGGCCGGCCAACTCGCCGGCGGTCTGGCCTGGCTGACGATCTCCGGCGAGGACGCGCCCGATCTGGTCGCCACCGCGCCGCTGCCGGCTTCCGCGGTGACGCGAGCCCGCATCGAGGTGGTGCTGATCCTGGTAGGCGCGATCATCGCGCCGTTGCTGCTCGTGCTGGCGGTGGTCGCGCCATGGCAGGCCGCGGTGACCGCGCTCGGCGCCATGATCGGCACGATCTCGGCGACGGCGATCCAGTTGTGGTTCAGGGTGCAGGCGCGGCGCAGCCAGTTTCGCCGCCGTCAGACCTCGTCGCGCTTTGCGACGTTCGCCGAGGCGTTTTCGTCGATCGGATGGGCGGCAACGTCGGCGCTGGTGCTGAGCATTCCGCTGCTGGGTGCGTTGACCGGACTTCTGACGGCGGGACTGTTGGCGGTGACCTGGAGTCTCAGTCCTGGGCGGGCGTGATGGCGTGGTTAGTTCAAATTGACGTTGAACTCGTAGGCGCGCTCCGGTCCCACCAGCGTGAATTTCAGCGCGGCACCTTCGGGATTGGTGCCGGGCGGCAGGCCGTCGAGCGCGAACGCAAAGCGCCGCACGCCTGCCGCCGGGGATTCGTCGCGCAACTTCGGAATCGGCAGCGACCAATCCGGCGTCGGTCCCTCGACGAACAGGCTGACGTCGGCATTCGCGGGCGCCGCGACATCGACCAGCACCTCGTCCGCGCCGTTGCGTTTGACGTCGCGGATCGTCAGCACATTGGGATCGCCGACATTGGCCGGCACCGGCACGGTGTCGAGCGCGGCGGACAGCGTGGCGTCCTGCGTGCTCGCGACGCTGACGAACGAAAGCTCCGGTGCCGCTTCCACCGGCACGCAGAGCTTTTCGCACACCGCGTAGTTCAGCGTGGCGCGCAACGTCACCGGCCTGTCGGTGTTCTTTGCGACGATCCGCAGCGGGAGCACCACCTGCTTCTGATAGCCGAGCGAGAGGCCGCCCGCGCCATCCGGAAATGATTTCGGCGCCGGCCACAGCACGGTGACCGCCTCGACATTGTCCGACTTGGTGAAATCGAACCGCGGCGGCACGCCGGAATCGCCGGGATTGCGCCAATAGGTTTTCCAGCCGGGCTGCAGCGTGAACGCGATGCCGCCGAGCAGCACCGCGCCGCTGCGCGAGCCCGCCAGCAACCGCACCGCCGAATATCTGTCGCTCACCCATGGCGAGGCGTCTTCCGCGCGTACATCGGTGCCGCACGCGGCGAGCGTCGCGGCGATCATGAACAACGCGCGAAACGGAACCGGGAAGGTCATTCGACGTCTTTACGCAGTCGTGTCCCGCAACACCATTGAATTGGACGTGATGCGGCAATTCCGGTGGTTGATTGACAGGATCGCCGCCCGATATCAGGATGAGTGCAACGCGAGATTCCCTTGATGGCCACCGCCCCGAAACGGCCGAACAGCGACGCAGCCAAGGCGAGCGGGAGCAACCCCGGCCAGGGTTATCTGGACGGGCAATTGCTGATCGCGATGCCGGTGATGGAAGACGAGCGTTTTGCCCGCTCGGTGATCTATGTGTGCGCCCATTCATCCGAGGGCGCGATGGGGATCATCGTCAACCGTCCGGCCGGCAGCATCGATTTCCCGGAATTGCTGGTGCAGCTCGACATCATCGAGAAGTCCGACCAGATCAAATTGCACGAACGCGCCGAGACCATGAAGGTGCTGAAAGGCGGCCCGGTCGAAACCGGCCGCGGCTTCGTGCTGCACTCGAGCGATTTCTTCATCAAGGACGCGACGCTGCCGATCGACGACGGCATCTGCCTCACCGCGACCGTCGATATCCTGAAGGCGATCGCCAACGGCGCAGGCCCCAAGCACGCGATCCTCGCGCTCGGCTATGCCGGCTGGGCGCCCGGTCAGTTGGAAACCGAAATCCAGGACAATGGCTGGCTGCATTGCGCGGCCGATCCGGACCTGATCTTCGGCAAGGACGTCGAGGAGAAATATTCCCGCGCGCTGCACAAGATCGGCATCGAGCCCGGCATGCTGTCGAACGAAGCCGGCCACGCTTAGTTGTGATGGCCGCATGATCCGCCGCCACTCCACGTCGGTGCGAGGAGCGAAGCAATCGAGCCTTTATTATAGCTCCGGATTGCTTCGTCGCTTCGCTCCTCGCAATGACGTTCGCCCGACGCTAAAGCAGTTTTGAAATGAGATGACGCATCAACAGCGTCATTCCGGGATGCGCGCTCTTATAGCGCAGGCCCTGAATTCATAACCCTTCTCAGGGAGTATGGGTTTCGGCTTCGCTCGCAGCTATCGCTGCTTGCGCCCCGGAATGACAAGAGAAATGATTCCTTTGAATTCAAAACCGCCCTAGCTTGCAGCTTCGAGCCGTTCTTCCGTCAACAGCCGCATCGCGGCGTCGGCGTCCATCGGCTCGCCGAAGGCGAAGCCCTGGGCATATTCGCAGCCGAGCTGGTAGAGCTCGACCGCGTCGGAATCGGTCTCGGCGCCCTCGGCGACGACGTCCATGCCGAGATCGTGCGCCAGCGCGATGATCGACTTCAGGATCACCGGCCGCGTGCCGCGCGTGGTGGTGCGCACGAACGACTGGTCGATCTTGATGGTGTCGAACGGGAAGCGCTGCAGATAGGCCAGCGAGGAATGGCCGGTGCCGAAATCGTCGAGCGACAGCCCGGTGCCGAGTTCGCGGATCCGATGCAGCATCTGCGCGGCGTGCTCGGGATTTTCCATCACCAGAGATTCGGTGAGTTCGAGCTTCAGCGTGCCGCGCGCGATCGAGGAGCGCGACAATACGGTGCGGATGTCGTGGATCAGATCGTGCCGCAGCAACTGGCGCGACGACACGTTCACGCTGGCGAAGATCGGCTCGCGCGAACGCATCGCGCGCTGCCAGATCGCCAGTTGCTTGGCGGTCTGGTCCATCACGAACATCCCGAGATCGATGATCAGCCCGATTTCCTCGGCGATCGCGATGAATTCGATCGGCGACATCCGGCCGAGCTTTGGGTGATCCCAGCGCGCCAGCGCCTCGAAGCCGGCGATCGAGCGGTCTTCCAGCCGCACGATCGGCTGGTACAGGATGGTGATTTCCTGCCGTTCGATCGCGCGGCGCAATTCGGATTCCAGCGTCAGGCGATCGGATTTGCGCGCCCGCATCGCCGGCTTGTAGACGTCGATGCGGTCGCCGCCGATCCGCTTGGAGTGATACATCGCAAGCTCGGCGTCCTTGATGATCTCATCGGACAATTGCGTCTGCGGATCGCTGAGCGCGAGCCCGATCGACGCGGTCAGGAAGATCTCGCGGTCGTTGAAGGCGATCGGGGCGCGGATGGTCTTGCGGATGGTTTCGGCAAACGCCGTGATGCGCGCCGGGTCCTGCTCCGAGAGCAGGATCAGGCCGAACTGATCGCCGGCGAGCCGCGCCAGCGTGTCCTGCGGCTTCAGGATGCGCGTCAGCCGCCGCGCCAGCGTCAACAGGATGGAATCGCCGACCGCGATGCCGACGGAATCGTTGACCTGCTTGAAGCGGTCGAGGTCGATCACCATCAGCGTTGGCCGCAGGTTCGGCATGGTCTTGGCGAAATTCGCCACCGCGCCGAGCCGGTCGAGGAAAAGCTTGCGGTTCGGCAGGCCGGTCAGGTTGTCGTGCACCGAATCGTGCAGCATGCGCTCTTCGGCGTTCTTGGTCTCGGTGACGTCGGTGAGCGTGCCGACCACGCGGGAGACTTCACCGTCGGAACCGACCACCGGGCGCGCCTTGAGCGCGAACCACATGAAATGGCCGTCGGGCGTGCGCAGCCGGAAATCCTGGGTCAGCCGGCCGCGGCGCTGGTCGAGCACGCTGTCGAGCGCGGCGCGAAAACGATCCTGATCGAGCGGATGCAAAACCTCGAGCCATTTCGCGGCGGAGCCTTCCAGCGTGCCGCGCTTCAGCCCGAGCAGGCTTTCGGTCTCGGGCGAGGTGAACACCTTGTCGGCGGAGACATCCCAGTCCCAGATCAGGTCGCCGGAGCCGATCAGCGCCAGCGCGCGCCGCTCGACGTCGGAGACCACGCCGGCATTGGCGCCGCCGCCGGCGAACGCGTGCTGCATCACCGTGAAGCCGATCAGCATCACGATCAGCACCAGGCCGCCGAGCAGTGCCGGGCCGACGATGTCGTTGGTGACGCTGCCGGCCACCGCCATTCCCGAGGCGACAACCCACACCACCAGCAGGAACCAGGTCGGGATCAGCAGCACCGCGCGATCGAACCCGTGGGTCGACAGATACAGGATCAGCGCGAAGCCGGCGAAGGCGATCAGCACCAGCGACATCCGCGCGATGCCGGAGGCGACCGCCGGATCGAACAGGGCCAGCGCCACGAGCGAGCCCAGGAACGCGAGCCAGCCGAGCGTGATGTGCGAGTAGCGCACGTGCCAGCGGCTGAGATTGAGGTAGGCGAACAGGAACACCAGCAGCGTGGCGGCAAGGATCGCTTCGCCGGAGGCGCGCCACACCCGCTCGGCGCCGGCGGACATGTCGAGCACCTTGCCCCAGAAGCCGAAATCGACGCCGATATAGACCAGCACGGCCCATGCGAGCGCGGCGGCGGCCGGAAACATGATGCTGCCCTTGACCACGAACAGGATCGTCAGCACCAGCGCCAGCAGGCCGGAAATGCCGATCACGATGCCCTGGTACAGCGTGAA
>CAXUBE010000074.1:0-10215 GCA_964249215.1 uncultured Rhodopseudomonas sp.
GACGAGCGCAAGCGGCTCGAGCGTGATCTGGCGGACGCGCGCAAGAAGATCGCGATGGGTGGCGGCGGCCACGGCGCCGCCAACGGCGCGGCGGGCGTGCGCGCGGTCGGCGACGTCAGGCTGATGGCGCGCGCGGTCGAAGGCATCGAGATGCGCGATCTGAAGGGCCTCGCCGACGACGGCAAGAAACAGCTCGGCTCCGGCGTGGTGGCGATCGTCGGCATCACCGCAGACGGCAAGGCCGGCGTCGTGGTGGGCGTCACGCCGGACCTGGTGCAGCGCTTCAACGCCGTCGATCTCGTCAAGGTCGCCTCCGAAGCGCTCGGCGGCAAGGGAGGCGGCGGCCGCCCCGACATGGCGCAGGCCGGCGGTCCCGACGGCGCCAGGGCACACGATGCGCTGAAGGCGATCGAAGCCGCGATGGCGGGATAGCGTCGTCATTCCGAACGCGACCCAGCCGGATGTCGCCCTCGGCGAAGCAAGCAGTCACCCTCCGCGAAGGCGGAGGGTGACGGCAGAATGCGCGGAAACTTCGCGCGATGAACTCAAACCTATGCCATCGCCTTCGTCAGATTATCCGCGACCTTGTCGAGGAAGCCTGATGTGGAGAGCCAGCGCTGGTCGGCGCCGACCAGGAGCGCGAGGTCCTTGGTCATGAACCCGGCCTCGACGGTGTCGACGCAGACCTTCTCCAGCGTCTTGGCAAACTTCGCCAGTTCGTCATTGTGGTCGAGCTTGGCGCGGTGCGCCAACCCCTGCGTCCATGCGAAGATCGAGGCGATCGAATTGGTCGAGGTCTCCTTGCCCTTCTGATGCTCGCGGTAGTGCCGCGTCACCGTGCCGTGCGCGGCTTCGGCTTCCACCACCTGGCCGTCCGGCGTCAGCAGCACCGACGTCATCAGGCCGAGCGAGCCGTAGCCCTGCGCCACGGTGTCGGACTGCACGTCGCCGTCGTAATTCTTGCAGGCCCAGACATAGCCGCCGGACCATTTCAGCGCCGAGGCCACCATGTCGTCGATCAGGCGGTGCTCATAGGTGAGACCCTTGGCCGCGAAATCCTTCTTGAAGTCCTTCTCGTAGATCTCCTCGAAGATGTCCTTGAAGCGGCCGTCATAGACTTTCATGATGGTGTTCTTGGTCGACAGATACACCGGATAGCCGCGGTTGAGGCCATAGGTCAGCGAGGCGCGGGCGAAATCGCGGATCGAATCGTCGAGATTGTACATCGACATCGCGACGCCGGAGCCGGGCGACTGGAACACTTCGCGCTCGATCACGGTGCCGTCCTCGCCGACGAATTTCATCGACAGCGTGCCCTTGCCGGGAAAGCGGATGTCGGTGGCGCGGTACTGGTCCCCATAGGCATGGCGGCCGATGATGATCGGCTTGGTCCAGCCCGGCACCAGCCGCGGCACGTTCTTGCAGATGATCGGCTCGCGGAAGATCACGCCGCCCAGGATATTTCTGATGGTGCCGTTCGGCGATTTCCACATCTGCTTGAGGCCGAATTCCTTCACCCGCGCCTCGTCCGGGGTGATGGTGGCGCATTTGACGCCGACCCCGACCTTCTTGATGGCGTTGGCGGCGTCGATCGTGACCTGGTCGTTGGTCTTGTCGCGATATTCCATTCCGAGGTCGAAATACATCAGGTCGACGTCGAGGAACGGCGTGATCAGCTTGTCCTTGATGTATTGCCAGATGATCCGTGTCATCTCGTCGCCGTCGAGTTCGACGACGGGATTTTGCACCTTGATTTTCGCCATGGGGGAGAGGGCCTTTTTCGGATCGGGGCGCGCGGGCGCGGACGGACGAAGGAACAGGCGGGCTATAGCATCCGCGCGCGGCGGGTTAAAGCCGGTTGGCGGACGAGGTGCGTATCATCAGCGTGGTCCCCGCCTGCGCGAGGACCACGCTGGATGTGTTGAAGCGCCTCGCTTACAACACGGCCCAAACAGGGAAGGAGCACCATCACACCATGTCCGGTTCGGGCACCGACAGGACCAGGCCGGCTGCCGATCTCGCCGGGCCCGTCGTGATCCTGGTCGAGCCGCAGCTCGGCGAGAACATCGGCATGTGCGCGCGCGCGATGGGCAATTTCGGGCTGCGGCGGCTGCGCATCGTCAACCCGCGCGACGGCTGGCCCAATGTCCATGCCAGGCGCGCGGCGTCGGGCGCCGACGCCATTCTCGACAGCGCGGAGCTGTTCGACACCGTCGCGCAGGCGGTCGCCGATTGCGGCCTGCTGTTTGCGACCACGGCGCGCGCGCACGACCAGGCCAAGCCGGTGTTGGCGCCGGACGGGGCGGCGCGCGAGATGGTCGCGGCGATCGCCGCCGGCGGCCATGTCGGCATCCTGTTCGGGCGCGAGCGCTACGGTCTGCAGAACGAGGAAGTCGCGCTCGCCAACCGCATCATCACCTTTCCGGTCAATCCCGCCTTCGCCTCGCTCAACCTCGCGCAGGCGGTGCTGCTGACCGGCTACGAATGGTTCAAGCTCGCCACCTCCGGCGCGCTGCCGTTCGCGATGCCCGAGCGCTCCGAGCGCGCCTCGCAACACCAGATGGACGCCTTCTTCGACAACCTCGTGCGCGAGCTCGACAAGGTCGAATTTCTGCGCCCGGCGGAAAAGCGCGACACCATGCTGGTGAACCTGCGCAACATCTTCCTGCGCATGGAGCCGACCAAGCAGGACATGCATACGCTGCACGGCGTGGTGATGGCGATCGCGGAAGGCCGCAAGGGGCCGGCCAAGGGCGGCGTGCTCGACGGCGAACAGGCGACCCGGCTGCGGGCGCTGCTCGCCGAGCACGGCCGGCACGCCTCGCCGCACGAAAGCGGCACAGTGCGCGGGCTGGCGCGGCTGTTGCGGCGCAATCCGACCGATGCCGAGCGGCTGTTGTGGGAGGCGCTGCGCGGCGATCGGCGCTTCGCCGGCCAGTTCAAGCGGCAGACCCCGGTCGGGCGGCACATTCCGGATTTCGTCTCGTTCGTCGCGCGGCTCGCGATCGAACTGGTCACACCCGAAGAGACCGACGCGATCGCCGCCGACCGCGCGGCAAGGTCGGCCTGGCTCGCCGAGCGCGGCTACCGCGTCGTGGCAATTGCCGCTGATGATATCACCGGGCATCTTGCCAAGGCGCTCGACCGGCTCGAAGCCGTGATGGCCGGCTGATCGCTGCGAATGGCGAAGGGCCAAACATGCGACAGCGCACTCAAATTTTCGATGGAAGCTGACGGCGTTGGCGAACGAGCCGCACGTCGGACGGGCGGCCATACCGATGGCCAAGCCGGTCGGGACCAGCATGATCGCCCTTCGCGCCATCCTGCCCGACCTGCGTGAATTTTCAGCACAATCTGCAGCCGTTTTGATCAGTACCAACCGTTCTGTAGCGCAGAGGCGTTATTGCAACGCCAATAACCTGCGCAACGATGGCACAACGATTGCACATTTGATCAAGCAAAGCTGTTTCGAGGAGCTCCGATGTCCATATTCGACAATCCGTTCGATCCCGATCGGCGACTGCGCCACGGCGGCTGCCGCTGCGGCCGGCACGGCAGCGACGCGGAGCATGACGCGCTGCAGTTGCAGGCGCGGGAGGCGGCGACCGACAGCGAGCAGAAGCGCTACGAGAGCGTGGTCGCCTCCGCGGTGATGCGCGCGGTGTTTCCGAAGGACGTGGTGCGGCGCGCCTTCCTGAAATCGGTCGGGGCGTCCTCGGCGCTGGCGATGCTATCGCAATTCTTTCCCATCAAGCTTGCGACCGAAGTGTTCGCGCAGGGCGCGGGCAAACTGGAAAAAACCGACCTCAAGGTCGGATTCATCCCGATCACCTGCGCCACCCCGATCATCATGGCGCACCCGCTCGGCTTCTATTCCAAGCAGGGGCTGAACGTCGAGGTGGTCAAGACCGCGGGCTGGGCGGTGATCCGCGACAAGACCATCAACAAGGAATACGACGCCGCCCACATGCTCGCGCCGATGCCGATCGCGATCTCGCTCGGGCTCGGCTCGCAGCCGATTCCCTACACCGTGCCGGCGATCGAGAATATCAACGGCCAGGGCATCACCCTCGCCGTCAAGCACAAGGACAAGCGCGACCCGAAGGACTGGAAGGGCTTCAAGCTCGCCATCCCGTTCGACTACTCGATGCACAATTATCTGCTGCGGTATTATCTCGCCGAGCACGGCATCGATCCCGATACCGACGTGCAGTTGCGTTCGGTGCCGCCGCCGGAAATGGTGGCCAATCTGCGCGCCGACAACATCGACGGCTTCCTCGCGCCGGACAACATCTGCCAGCGCGCGATCTATGACGGCGTCGGCTTCCTGCACATCCTGTCGAAGGAAATCTGGGACGGCCATCCGTGCTGCAGCTTCGCGGCCAGCCGCGACTTCATCAACGACTCGCCGAACAGCTTCGCGGCGCTGACCCGCGCCATCGTCGAGGCGACGGCCTATGCGTCCAAGGCGGAGAACCGCAAGTCGATCGCCGAGGCCATCGCGCCGGCCAACTACCTCAACGCGCCGCCGATCGTGATCGAGCAGGTGCTGACCGGCACCTATGCGGACGGGCTGGGCGCGATCAAGACGGACGCCAAGCGCGTGGATTTCGATCCGTTCCCCTGGCAGTCCTTCGCGGTGTGGATGATGACGCAGATGAAGCGCTGGGGCCAGATCAAGGGCGATGTCGATTATAAGACCGTCGCCGAGCAGGTTTTCCTTGCCGCCGACACCGGCAGGGTGATGAAGGACATGGGGCTGACGCCGCCGGCCACGGCATACAAATCCTTCACGGTGATGGGCAAGACGTTCGACGCCGAGAAGCCCGAGGAATATCTCGCCAGCTTCAAAATCAGGAAGGCGACGTGAGGATGTGGGTGGCCGCGGAGCCTTCTTCACCTCGCCCCGCTTGCGGGGAGAGGTCGGCTTGCGCGCTTCAGCGCGTCAGCCGGGTGAGGGGGCTTTTGGATGGTCCGCTCACGTTGCAATGCTCTCTCTCCCCGCAAGCGGGGAGCGGGAGAACTGACGGGCAGTCGCTTCGATGACCACTTCCCTGCGCCTGCGCGCGGCCGTGATGTCGATCGCGATCTTTCTCACGTTCATCGGCGCGTGGCATCTGGCGACGCGCGGCACCGGCAGCGTCGCGGCGATGAGCCCGGAATACGCCAGGCTGATGGGCCTGACCGCGACCGCCGGCAAATCCGCGATGCCGGGGCCGCTCGATGTCGGCGCCAAGCTGTGGGAGCATCTGAAGCGGCCGTTCTACGACAACGGGCCTAACGACAAGGGGCTCGGCATCCAACTCGGCTATTCGATCGCGCGCGTCGGGCTCGGCTATCTGATGGCGGTCCTGGTCGCGATCCCGCTCGGATTTCTGATCGGCATGTCGCCGCTGATCAACAAGGCGCTCGATCCTTTCATCCAGATTCTCAAGCCGATCTCGCCGCTCGCCTGGATGCCGCTCGCGCTCTACACCATCAAGGATTCCGGACGATCGGCGATCTTCGTGATCTTCATCTGCTCGGTGTGGCCGATGCTGCTCAACACCGCCTTCGGCGTCGCCGCCGTGCGCAAGGAATGGATCAACGTCGCGCGCACGCTGGAAGTCGGCGCGTTCAGGCGCGCCTTCACCATCATTCTGCCCGCAGCGGCACCAACCATACTCACCGGCATGCGAATCTCGATCGGCATCGCGTGGCTGGTGATCGTCGCCGCCGAGATGCTGGTCGGCGGGACCGGCATCGGTTACTTCGTTTGGAACGAATGGAATAATCTATCGATCACCAATGTCATCATCGCGATCCTGATGATCGGCGTCGTCGGCATGCTGCTCGACCAGATCCTGGCGCGGTTCACGCGCATGGTCACGTTCCCGGAATGACGCCATGACCGCCGCCGACAAGTTCATTTCGATCGAGGCGATCGCCAAGCGCTATCCCGGCGCGGATGGCGGCACCACCACCGTGTTCGAGAACCTCTGGCTGTCGCTGCCGCGCGGCGAGTTCGGCTGCGTGATCGGGCATTCCGGCTGCGGCAAGACCACGGTGCTGAACATTCTCGCCGGGCTCGACGCGCCGAGCGAAGGCACCGTGATCGTCGACGGCCTGCAGATTCAGGGCACCAGCCTCGATCGCGCGGTGATCTTCCAGAGTCACGCGCTGCTGCCGTGGCGCACCGTGATAGGCAACGTCGCCTATGCGGTGACTTCGAAATGGCGCGGCTGGGACAAGGCCAAGGTCAAGGCGCACGCGCAGCGCTTCATCGATCTCGTCGGCCTCACCGGCGCCGAGCACAAGCGGCCGTCCGAACTCTCCGGCGGCATGAAGCAGCGCGTCGGCATCGCGCGCGCGCTGTCGATCACGCCGAAGATCATGCTGATGGACGAGCCGTTTTCCGCGCTCGACGCGCTGACCCGCGGCTCGCTGCAGGACGAGGTGCGCCGCATCTGCCTCACCACCGGGCAGACCACCTTCATGATCACGCATGACGTCGACGAGGCGATGTATCTCGCCGACAAGATTTATCTGATGACCAACGGCCCCGGCGCGGTGCTGGCGGAGATCGTGGAAAATCCGCTGCCGAAGGACCGCACCCGGATCGACCTGCACCGGCATCCTTATTACTACGGCTTACGTAACCACGTCATCGATTTCCTGGTGACGCGCAGCAAGATCTTCACCGGCGTCACGCCGAACCACGATCCGCGCAACGTGCCGCTGGTGCGGATCACGGCCGACGACGCGCCTTATCCGCAGGCCGCACAGTAATCACGTTTCACATCGCAGGAGACCCACCATGAAGCGATCCGACCTCACCGAAAAGCTGCTCGACATCAAGCGCGAGAACGGCTGGACCTGGAAGCACATCTGCGAGCAGATCGGCGGCATGTCGCCGGTGATGGTGACCGGCGCGGTGCTCGGCAACCACAAGATGACCAGGCCGATGGCGGCCGCCGCGGCGAAGCTGTTTTCGCTGTCGAAGACCGAGGAGCGCATGCTCAACGAGGTGCCGATGCGCGGCGAGGGCACCACGATGCCGCCGACCGATCCATTGATCTACCGCTTCTACGAACTGGTGATGATCAACGGCCCGGCCTGGAAGGCGCTGATCGAGGAGGAATTCGGCGACGGCATCATGTCGGCGATCGATTTCGACATGGTGATGGAGCGGCTGCCCGATCCCAAGGGCGACCGCGTCAAGATCGCGATGAGCGGCAAATTCCTGCCGTTCAAATATTACGGCGCCAAGGGCAACGAGCAGGCGCTGGGGTACAAGGAGGAGTAGGGGGGTCAAACCTTTTGCG
Organism: uncultured Rhodopseudomonas sp.; assembly: GCA_964249215.1. Taxonomy (GTDB): domain Bacteria; phylum Pseudomonadota; class Alphaproteobacteria; order Rhizobiales; family Xanthobacteraceae; genus CAXUBE01. The sequence continues at coordinate 7,305 of CAXUBE010000074.1, forward strand.
GTCGCCGCGACGAATGCCGCACATGGATGATTTCGACGATGTCGCCGTCGATGCTGTAGAAAATTCTGTAACGGTAGCGCTGCACGGCGTGCACGCGAATGGCGGGATCATCGGTTCGTTGATACGACGACGGATGTTCGGCGATAAGATGCATGCTGGCATAGATTGCACGTAAGACATTGCGCGCGCCGGACGGGCTGTGCTCTTCGAGGTAGCGGAGGATGGCATCGATATCGGCAAGCGCTTGCGCGCGGTAGATCAGCCTCATACGAGGCCGCGGCGTGCCCAGAACGCCTCGACCTCATCGTCGGACGCAAGCGGCCCGCGACGCGCGGTATCGATTGCCTTGCGCTCCTCCCCGCTCAAGCGGTAGACGCCGGTCCGCCGCGCCTCGATGTCGCGCGCCAGTTCGGACAGCTCCTCCTGATCCTCGGCAGGCCAGGACGCCACGCGCTCCAGAATGGTTTTCACCGCAGGGCTCATGACAGCGATATAGCATGAAGCGCGTGCTTCTGCCACGGCGAGTGGTAAGCCGCTGATCGAGGAGGAATTCGGCGACGTCCTCATGGGCGAAGCGATTTCGACATGGTGATGGAGCGGCTGCCCGATCCCAGGGGCGACCGCGTCAAGATAGCGATGAGCGGCAAATTCCTGCCGTTCAAATTTGACGGCGCCAAGGGCAACGAGCAGGCGCTGGGGTACAAGGAGGAGTGAGGGGGTTTCGATTTGCGGAAATCTCGCTGGCTACGGCGTGCCGAACGGCAGAACGCGAAGCCTTGCTCGCCCGGTATCGACCGATATGACCGCACCACTTTCCAGTTCGGCGCGGGCTTGCCGGATGGCCGAGAGCACGGCCGCGCCGATTGCGCCGTGAATCGGGATATCGGCCCGGACCTGAATCACGCTTGGCTGTTTGCGCTGAGTCGCCGCGAGGATCGCGCTGAAATCCAGATCGGCCGCGAGCACAATATGCTTATGTTCGGCCGCCCAACGCATCAACACGGTGTCTGACTCATCGCCGCGTCCGACGTTCGACCAGTGAACCGCGTCGAACCCGGCATTGATTAGAAATTCGACCCAATTCGACGACAAATTCATGTCGATCAGGAATTTCATCAGCGGTCGGTGAGTTCGATCTCGCGCTCCTCGGCTCGCCAGGCGGCATAGCGCAGCGCCTCAGGAATATCCTCCCGTTCAAGATAGGGATAATCCGCGAGGAGTTCGTCCACCGTGCGCCCTGCGCCGATCTGGCCGACAATGGTGCCGACCGTCACGCGCAGGCCGCGTATGCAGGGCTTCCCTCCCATCACCTCAGGGTTTTGCGTAATTCGGGCGAAGTCTGTCATGACGGCATCCTCTCGGTTTTGCCACTCTATCATAAGCGCGGGACGGATTCAGCGTGGAAGGCGCCTTCAAAGCTCCCTCTCCCGCAAAACGCAGCGAAGCTGCGGAAGGCGGGCCGCGCCCCGCGAGCGACGCTTAGAGGGTCGGGAAGGGGGCTTCGGCGACGTCCTCATGGGCGAAGCGATTTCGACATGGTGATGGAGCGGCTGCCCGATCCCAGGGGCGACCGCGTCAAGATAGCGATGAGCGGCAAATTCCTGCCGTTCAAATTTGACGGCGCCAAGGGCAACGAGCAGGCGCTGGGTACAAGGAGGAGTGAGGGGGTTTCGTGACAACGAATGGACAAACCGTCATCGCCCGCTGGACCGGGCGGCCCGGTATGCTGGGCGTCGATATGACGCCCGGGGCCCCCACGAGCATTCTGGAATGCGTGATCCCCGCCTTCGCGCGGATCACGAATTGAGAGGCCCGAGTCTTTAAGTCCCGGCCTTCACCTGCATCACCGCCTGCGCCATCAGTTCGTCCATTTTGGCGCGGATCTGCGGTTGCGTCAGCGTCACGCCGTGGGCGGCAAGGTCGGCCGTCACCTTGCCCGTCACGTCGGCGTCGCCGGCTTGCTCCATGTCAGCCGCCACCACCTCCTTGGCGTAGGCCGCGGCGGCCTCGCCGTTAAGCCCGAGCTTTTCGGCGATCCATAGCCCGAGCAGCCTGTTGCGGCGCGCTTCGGCCTTGAACCTCTGCTCCTCGTCGATCGCGTATTTCTTCTCGAAGCTCTGTTCGCGCTGCTCGAATGACGTCATGGCGTGTTCCTGCTCCGGCCGCGGCGGCGCGCTGGCCAAGGTTTGCGTTAAGCGCGCGGGATGCCTAGATACGGACGGCACCGGCGTTTCACAACGCGCGACGATGTCGCAAGCGCAAGCGGTAAAACTCCAGTGCCGGGCGGCGGGATCGATTGTGCTGGTTGGCCCGATCGGATAGGTTTCGCGCAAGGCGAGGTTCTCGTTCCGTTTTTACGATTCCCGCGCTGTCGCGGCAGCTCCGCCGCGGGTCGAAACGCATCACACGGAGCCCACCCTATCCATGGATTTCAACAACACACGGTACATCCCCATGAGTCGCAGGCGCCGCATCTACGAAGGCAAGGCCAAGGTGCTCTACGAAGGCCCGGAGCCCGGCACGCTGATCCAGCACTTCAAGGACGATGCGACCGCGTTCAACGCCAAGAAGCACCAGGTGATCGAGGGCAAGGGCGTCCTCAACAACCGGATCTCGGAGTTCCTGTTCCAGCACCTCAACGACATCGGGGTGCCGACGCATTTCATCCGCCGGCTCAACATGCGCGAGCAACTGATCCGCGAGGTCGAGATCGTGCCGCTGGAGGTGGTGGTGCGCAACGTCGCGGCGGGCTCGCTGTCGCAGCGGCTCGGCATCGAGGAGGGCACGCAACTGCCGCGCTCGATCATCGAGTTCTATTACAAGAACGACCAGCTCAACGATCCGATGGTGTCGGAGGAGCACATCACCGCGTTCGGCTGGGCGACGCCGCAGGAGATCGACGACATCATGG
>CAXUBE010000075.1:0-10199 GCA_964249215.1 uncultured Rhodopseudomonas sp.
ACGAGGCCCTGCACGCCGCCCGTCCATTTCTCGAACAAGCCGAGCTTGAGCAGTTGCGGCATCGCGGTGGCGAGCGCGAAGGTCGCCAGCGCCAGATAGACGCCGGAGAGCCGCAGCGCCGGCAATCCGAACAGGAAGCCCGCCACGAAACAGACCAGGGCGGCGACCGGCAGCGTCAGCACGTAATTGATGTCGCCATGCTCCATCAGGATCCCCGACGTGTAGGCGCCGAGCGCATAGAACGCGCTTTGTCCCAGCGAGAACTGTCCGCTGGCGCCGGTCAGGATGTTCAGCGCCAGCACCGCGAGCGCGTAGATCAGCCACATCGTCATCTGGAAGATGATGAAGTTCTTCACGAACAGCGGCGCCACCACAAGCAGCACCAGCACCACCGCAGAGGCGTAGCCGCCGAGCGCGATGTTCTTCTTCGGCACCGCCTCGACCGCAGGCGCCTCGGCGGCGATTTCCTGAATGGCGCTCATGGCTAAACTCGTTTCACGATGGCTCGGCCGAACAGACCACTGGGTTTGACCACGAGCACGGTGATGATCAGCGCCAAAGCGATCGGCAGCTTCAACTCGTTGCCGACGCCCGGAATGTAGGTGCCCGCAAGGTTTTCGAAGATGCCGACCAGAAATCCGCCGACCACGGCGCCGAACGGGCTGGTCAGCCCGCCCAGCACGGCGGCGGCGAAGCCGTAGATCAGCACGCCGCCCATCATGTTGGGCTCGAGGAACACCACCGGCGCGATCAGCATGCCGGCGATCGAACCGATCGCGGCCGCCATGCCCCAGCCCAGCGCCACCATCCACGAGGTGTTGATGCCGACCAGCCGCGCCGATTCCGGCATGCTGGAGGCGGCGCGCATCGCAAGGCCCGTGCGGGTGAACTGGAAGAAGAAGTACAACAGCAGCAGCAGCACCAACGTGACGCCGATCATTCCGGCCTGATGCGTCGAGATCAGCTGGCTGCCGAGAAAAGGCGAGGAGCCGAACGGCGTCGGGAATTGCTTGATGGTGAAATCCCAGGTCAGGCCCGCGACGCTGTTGATGATCGCAAACAGCGCGATGAAGCCCGCGACGTGGGTGAGGATCGGCGCGTTGCCGAGCGGCTTGAACAGCGCGCGCTCGATGACGATGCCGCCGGCGAACGACAGCACCAGAGTGGCGAGGAACGCCCACCAATACGGCAGGCCCCATTGCATCAGTTGCCAGGCGACGAAGGTCGAGAACATCGCCATCTCGCCCTGCGCGAAATTGAGATGGTCGATCGCCTGGTAGATCATCACCACGGCCAGCGCCATGCAGGCGTAGATCGCGCCGGTGGCGATGCCGGCCAGCACCTGGTTGGTGAACAGTTCCATGGCCGTTCCCTTAGTAACCCAGATAGGATTTGCGGACGTTTTCGTTGTTGGCGATCTCGTCGGCGCTTCCGGACATCACGATGCGCCCGGTCTCGATGACATAGGCCTTGTCGGCGAGTTCGAGCGCGAGCTGCGCGTTCTGTTCGACGACCAGGATGGTGACCTTGTCCTCGCGGTTGATTTTGCCGAGAATCCGGAACAGGTCGCGCACGATCAGCGGCGCCAGACCGAACGACGGCTCGTCGAGCAGCATCAAGCGTGGCCGAAGCATCAACGCGCGCGCGACGGCGAGCATCTGCTGCTCGCCGCCCGACAAGGTGCCGGCCTGCTGGGCGTGGCGCTGCTCCAGCACCGGGAAGTGCGCGTACATCCGCTCGATGTCGGAGCTCACCGCCGAGCGGTCGCTGCGGGTGATGGCGCCGAGCTGCAGGTTTTCATCCACCGTCATGGTGGTGAAGGTGCCGCGGCCCTGCGGCACATGCGCGATGCCGAGCCGGACGATGTTTTCCGTGGAACGGCCGGAGAGCCTGTTGCCTTCGAATTCGATCGATCCGGTCGAGCGCACCATGTTGCAGATCGCGCGCAGCGTCGTGGTCTTGCCGGCGCCGTTGGCGCCGAGCAGCGTCGTCATGCTGCCTTCGTGAAGGTCGAATTCCAGCCCGTGCAGCGCCTGGATCTGACCGTAATAAGCGCGCAGGTCGCGCACGTTGAGCATCGTCGTCATGTGTCTTTGCTCCCCAGATAAGCCTTGATCACATCCGGGTCTCGTTGCACGGCGGCCGGCGTGCCTTCCGCAAGCTTGCGGCCGAAATTCAATGCGACGACATGGTCGGCGATCGACATCACCAGCCCCATGTGATGCTCGACCAAAAGTACGGTCACGCCGCGGTCGTCGCGAATCCGGCGGATCAGATCGCCGAGCACGTAGACTTCTTCGTGGTTGAGGCCGCCCGCCGGCTCGTCCAGCAGCAGGATCTTCGGCTCTGCGGCGAGCGCGCGCGCGAGTTCGACGCGCTTCTGGGTGCCGAACGGCAGGCCGGACACGATGCTATGCGCGACGCTCTGCAGATCGAGATAAGCCAGGATCTCATCGACGCGCTTGTTCAGCGCGGTCTCGCCGCTGCGCACCCAGGGCAGCCGCAGCGAATCCGAAATGATGTCGCTATTGGTGCGCGCGTGAGTGCCGATGCGGACGTTGTCCAGCACCGACAGGTTGGGGAACAGCGCGACGTTCTGGAAGGTGCGGCCGATGCCGATCTCGGCGATGCGATGCGGCGGGCGGCTCAGGATGCTGTCGCCGTCGAGCAGGATGTCGCCCTTGCTGGGCTGATAGAGACGGCTGAGGCAGTTGAACAGCGTGGTCTTGCCAGCGCCGTTCGGACCGATCAGTCCGAGGATCTGTCCGCGATACAGGTCGAACGAGACGCCGTTCAACGCGACGATGCCGCCGAACACCACACTGACATCGCGCACGCTCAATATCAGCGCGGCGTCGCGCGCGGCCGTCATTTTTGCGACTTGCGCCTGCGTCATTGCCCATCGCCATTCGGCGCGCGCCGAAATCCGTGCGCGGCGGCGAGGCTGCTGCGACGGCGCTTAGCTGGTGCCCTCGGCCAAACGCGCAACTTTCCCTCCTGGTTTCGTCTTTTTGTCGTCGCGTTTTTTGGATTGCGGCGCGGCTGTCCCGCCGAGCGCGGCCTCGATGTTTCTTACCATCGCCAACAGGCGAGGTCCAATATCACTGAGCAGCCGGTCTTCCGAGAAACGAAATGCCGGCGCGCCGCAATTGAAGGCATAGGGGCCGGTGCCGTCATTGAGCGTCATCGCGACGCCCACCGCATGAACATCGTCCTGCCACTCGCCGGCCGAGATCGCAAAGCCGTGCCGGGCGACCATCTCGCCAGCGCGTTCGACGCCGTCCTTCATGCGCGGCCAGCGGCTGCCGTAATGGTCCCGCAGGTCGCGCAGCAACGCAGTGCGTTCGTCGGCGCCGAGCGCCCAGATATAGGCGCGCCCCATCGCGGTGGTCGCGATCGGAATCCGCGATCCGACGTCGAGTTGCACGCCGACGGTGAGACTGGAGCGGCTCTGCCCGAAATAGATCATGCTGAGCCGGTCGCGCGCGCCGACAGCCACCGCGCCGCCGGTCGTTTGCATCAATTCGTCGCGAAACGGCTGCGACAGATGCCGCACGCCCAGATTTGCAAGCGCAGCATAGCCAAGCGCCATTGCCGGCGGCGCCAGTTGATACTTCTCGAACCGCGGAACCTGGGTCAGATAGCCGAGCTTGGTCAAGGTGTAGGTGAGGCGGGATATCGTCGGCTTCGGCAGGTTGGTGCGCGCGGCGATTTCCTGATTTCCAAGCAGTCCATCATTTGGACGAAATGCGCGTAGAACATCGAGCCCACGCGACAGCGCGACGACGAAACTGCGATCGCTCGCCGGTTTCTTGACTGGACGTTTCATTCCCCGCCGAGATTGATCTCGTTGACAATCGACGCTCTTCAAAATAACCCTGCCTGTCAAGATGTGGAATTAAATTTCGCAGTGCGAAATGAATAAGAAACCAGCGCAGGGAGAATCGGCATGAGCGAAGTGGTCAAGCTCGAACGCCACGACGTGATCGGCGTCGTCACCGTTGATAGTCCGCCGGTGAATGCGTTGAGTGCGGCGGTTCGCCGCGGCATTTTAAAATGCGTCACGGATGCGGTGGCCGATCCGGCGATCGAGGCCATCGTGCTGACCTGCGCCGGTCGCACTTTCATCGCTGGCGCCGACATCACCGAATTCGGCAAGCCGCCGCAGCCGCCGTCACTCCACGAAGTCATCTCCGCGCTGGAGAGTTCGCCGAAGCCGACGATTGCCGCGATCCACGGCACCGCGCTCGGCGGCGGCCTCGAAGTGGCGCTGGGCTGCCATTTCCGCGTCGCCACCAAGGATGCCAGGCTCGGCCTTCCTGAAGTGAAACTCGGCCTGTTGCCCGGGGCCGGCGGCACGCAGCGCCTGCCGCGCGCGGTCGGTCCGGAACTCGCGGTGAAGATGATCGTGGTCGGCGATCCGATCGGCGCAACCGATGCGATCAAGCACGGGCTGATCGAGGAAATCATCGAAGGTCCCGCATCGGGCGGCGAGGCTTTCGCCCGCAAGGTGCTGGCCGACAAGCGCCCGCTGCGCAAACTGCGCGACGATGATTCCAAGATCGCGGCCGCCAAGGCCGACCGCTCGATCTTCACCGGCGCGGTCGCCGCCGTTACCAAGAAGGCGCGCGGGCTGGAAGCGCCGTTCGCCGCCGCCGACGCGGTCGGCTACGCCATCGACCTGCCGTTCGACGAGGGATTGAAGAAGGAGCGCGAGGGCTTCCTCAGGCTCGTCACCAGCGATCAGTCGAAAGCGCAGCGCTACGCATTTTTCGCCGAGCGCGAAGCGGCCAAGGTCGACGGCGTGCCCGACGGCACCAGACCGCGCCCGGTGCAGCGCGTCGCGATCATCGGCGCCGGCACCATGGGTGGCGGCATCGCGATGTCGTTCGCCAATGCCGGCATCCCGGTGACGCTGATCGAGACCGGCGAGGAGCAGCTCAAGCGCGGCATGGGCGTGATGCAGAAGAACTATGAAGCGACCGCCGCGCGCGGCGGCATCCCGGCCGACGCGCCGGCCAAGCGGATGGCGCTGATCACCGGCGTGGTCGGGCTGGACAATGTCAAGGATGCGGACCTTGTCATCGAGGCGGTGTTCGAAACCATGGCGGTGAAGAAGGAAGTGTTCACGGCGATCGACGCCTACGCCAAGCCGGGCGCCGTACTCGCCAGCAACACGTCGTATCTTGACATCGACGAGATCGCCAAGACCACCAAGCGCCCGCAGGACGTGCTCGGCATGCACTTCTTTTCGCCGGCCAACGTGATGAAGCTGTGCGAGATCGTGCGCGCGGAGAAGACCGCGCCCGACGCGCTGGTCACCGCGGTCGCGATCGCACGCAGGATCGCCAAGGTGCCGGCGGTGGTCGGCGTCTGCGACGGCTTCGTCGGCAACCGCATGCTGGCGGCCCGCTCCAAGCAGTCCGACAAGCTGTTGTACGAAGGCGCGCTGCCGCAGCAGATCGACGCGGTGGTCACCAAGTTCGGGCTGCCGATGGGACCGTTCGCGATGGGCGATCTCGCCGGCCTCGATATCGGCTGGCGGTCGCGCCAGGACCGCGGCATCAAGTCGCCGATCGGCGACGCGCTGTACGAGGCCGGCCGTCATGGCCAGAAAACCGGCAAGGGCTATTACAAATACGAGCAGGGCTCGCGGTCGCCGCTCCCCGATCCAGAGGTCGAGGCGCTGATCGACAAGACGCTGCAGCAACTCGGCCGCAAGCGCCGCACCGTCAGCGACGAGGAAATCCTCGAGCGCATGTTCTATCCGATGATCAACGAGGGCGCGCGCATCCTGGAGGAGAAAGTCGCGGCGCGTCCGAGCGACATCGACGTGATCTGGCTCTACGGCTACGGCTGGCCGATCTATCGCGGCGGCCCGATGTTCTATGCCGATCAGGTCGGCCTCAAGCACATCGCCGATCGGCTGTCTTACTACGCCAAGGATACCAACGATCCGTCGCTGCAGCCGGCACCGCTGCTCAAGCGCCTCGCGGCCGAGGGCAAGACGTTCGCGTCACTGGCATCAGAGAAGAAAGCCGCGGCGTGATGCGAATGCAACCGCAGGCTCTCTTAACCTCTTCCCGCTGGGGAGAGGTCGGCGCGAAGCGCCGGGTGAGGGGGCTTTTTTCTTCATCCGATAGTCCGTACCCGCTCACCCCAACCCTCTCCCCATGGGAGAGGGGACAAGCAGCAGCCGCTGGGACGTTGCGCCCATGACCCATCCCGGCGAACAATTCTATCCGGACGGCGTGCGCTGGGACGCCACGATCGCGCGCGGCAAGCTGCCCGATCTGTTGTCGCAGGCCGCGGCGAATTACGGCGCGCGGCCGGCGCTCGAATTCCGTGACCGGCCGCTCAGCTATCTCGAGCTCGAAGCCAAAGTCGAGGCCGCGGCCGCGGCATTTCTCCGCGCGGGCTACGGCAAGACGTCATCCGTCGCATTGTTTCTCGGCAATTCGCCGGACCATCCGGTGAATTTTTTCGGCGCGCTGAAGGCCGGCGCGCGCGTGGTGCATCTCAGTCCGCTCGATGGTGAGCGCGCGCTGTCGCACAAATTGACCGACAGCGGCGCGCGCGTTCTCGTCACCAGCGATCTCGCGACGCTACTGCCGACCGCGCTGAAATTCCTCGACCGCGGCCTGCTCGATCGGTTGATCGTCTGCGAAGACGATGACTGGGGCGCGGTCGGCAATCCGCATACGCCGTTGCCGGCCGATCCGCGGATCGTCACCTTCAAGACGTTCGGCGCCGGCGTCGCCAATCCCGCGCAATGGCCTGTGATCGATCCCGACGACGTGGCGCTGTTGCAATATACCGGCGGCACCACCGGCCTGCCGAAAGGCGCGATGCTGAGCCACGGCAATCTCACCTCCGCGGTCGCGATCTATGACATATGGAGCGCGCCCGCGCGGCTCAAGCGCGGCTCGGCCTGCGACCGCGTGATCTGCGTGCTGCCGCTGTTCCACATCTACGCGCTGACGGTGATCCTGCTGCGATGTCTGCAGGCCGGCGACCTGATCTCGCTGCATCAGCGCTTCGACGTCGGCGCCGTGCTCGACGATATCGCGCGCAAGCGCGCGACCGCATTCCCCGGCGTGCCGACGATGTGGATCGCGCTTGCCAACGATCCGACGCTGGAGAGCCGTGATTTGTCGTCGCTGACGCTAGCCGGCTCCGGCGGCGCGCCGCTGCCGGTCGAAGTCGCGCGGCTGTTCCAGCGCAAGACCGGCCTTGCGCTGAAGAGCGGCTGGGGCATGACCGAGACCTGTTCGCCGGGCACCGGTCATCCAGCGGAGGGTCCGGACAAGCCGGGCTCGATCGGCCTGATGCTGCCGGGCATCGAGATGGACGTCGTCGCGCTCGACGATTCCAGCAAAGTGCTGGCGACCGGCGAGGTCGGCGAAATCCGCATCCGCGGTCCTAACGTCACCCGCGGCTACTGGAACAGGCCGCAGGAAACCGCCGAGGCGTTCGTCGGCGACCGTTTCCTCACCGGCGATATCGGCTATATGGACGCCGATGGCTATTTCTACCTGGTCGATCGCAAAAAGGACATGATCATCTCCGGCGGTTTCAACGTCTACCCGCAGATGATCGAGCAGGCGATCTACGAGCATCCGTCAGTGCAGGAAGTGATCGTGATCGGCATTCCCGACAGCTATCGCGGCGAGGCGGCCAAGGCCTTTGTTAAATTGCGCGCCGGCGCGTCGCCGTTCGGCGTCGATCAGTTGCGCGAATTTCTCGGCGGCAAGCTCGGCAAGCACGAAATGCCGGCGGCGGTCGCGTTCGTCGACGAACTGCCGCGCACCTCGGTCGGCAAACTGTCTCGCCACGAATTGCGCAACCAGCAACCAGGCCAGCCGGTCGAACGCAGACAACAACAACTCGCAACAGGAGGTCGTTCATGACTGAGGCCGTCATCGTTTCCACCGCGCGCACCCCGATCGGAAAAGCTTACCGCGGTGCGCTCAACGCCACCGAGGGCGCGACGCTGCTCGGTCACGCGATCGGCGCCGCGGTGTCGCGCGCCCATCTCGATCCGAAAGAAGTCGAGGACGTGGTGATGGGCTGCGCGATGCAGCAGGGCGCCACCGGCGGCAACATCGCCCGCAAGGCGCTGCTGCGCGCCGGAATTCCGGTGACGACCGCCGGCACCACGATCGACCGGCAATGCGCCTCGGGCCTGCAGGCGATCGCGCTCGCGGCGCGTTCGGTGATCTTCGACGGCGTCGAGATTGCGGGCGGCGGCGGGGGCGAGTCGATCAGCCTCGTGCAGAACGATCACGCCAACAAGTTTCACGCCGTCGATCCCGAACTGATGAAGATCAAGGGCGACGTCTACATGGCGATGCTCGATACTGCCGAGACGGTCGCCAAGCGCTACGACATCTCGCGCGAGCGGCAGGACGAGTACTCGCTGGAGAGCCAGCGCCGCACCGCGTCCGCGCAGCAGGGCGGCAAGTTCAATGACGAGATGGCGCCGATCACCACCAAGATGGGCGTCGCCGACAAGGCCACCGGCGAGGTGACGTTCAAGGACATCACGCTGTCCAAGGACGAAGGTCCCCGCCCCGAGACCAGCGCCGAGGGCCTCGCCGGGCTGAAGGCCGTGCGCGGCGATGGATTCACCATCACCGCTGGCAACGCCAGCCAGTTGTCCGACGGCGCCAGCGCTGCCGTGGTGATGAGCGATACGCTCGCCGCGCAAAAGGGACTGAAGCCGCTCGGCATCTTTCGCGGCTTCGTGTCTGCCGGCTGCGAGCCTGACGAAATGGGCATCGGCCCGGTGTTCGCCGTGCCGCGTCTCTTGAAGCGGCACGGTCTCAAGGTCGAGGACATCGACCTGTGGGAATTGAACGAAGCCTTTGCGGTGCAGGTGCTGTATTGCCGCGACAAGCTGGGCATCGATCCGGATAAGCTCAACGTCAACGGCGGCGCGATCTCGGTCGGCCATCCGTACGGTATGTCGGGCGCGCGGCTCGCCGGCCACGCGCTGATCGAAGGCCGCCGCCGCAAGGCGAAATACGCGGTGGTGACGATGTGCGTCGGCGGCGGCATGGGCTCGGCGGGATTGTTCGAAATCGTGCATTAACAACATTGTCGTCCCCCGCGAAAGCGGGGACCCAGTACGCCGTGTCGGTCCTTTGGAAATGTAGCGGAACCTTCGTACCGCCAGCGGCGTAACGGGTTACTGGGTCACCGCTTTCGCGGGGACGACGTCTCATTTTAACTCACGCTCACAGGAGTCACCCGATGGATCTCAGCTTCAGCAAGGAGGAACTGGCGTTTCGCGATGAGGTGCGGATCTTCTTCAAGGAGAACGTTCCGGCTGCGACGCGGCAGAAACTGGTGGAGGGCCGCCATCCGAGCAAGGACGAGATGGTCGCCTGGTGGCGCATCCTCAACGACAAGGGCTGGGGCGTGTCGCACTGGCCGAAGGAATATGGCGGCACCGGCTGGACGTCGGTGCAGCACTACATCTTCAACGAGGAACTGCAGATGGCGCCGGCGCCCGCGCCGCTGGCGTTCGGCGTCAGCATGGTCGGGCCGGTGATCTACACCTTCGGCAACGAAAAGCAGAAGAAGCACTATCTGCCGCGGATCGCCAGCGTCGAGGATTGGTGGTGCCAGGGCTTTTCCGAGCCCGGCTCCGGTTCGGACCTCGCATCGCTGAAGACCAAGGCGGAGCGGCGCGGCGACAAATGGATCGTCAACGGCCAGAAGACGTGGACGACGCTGGCGCAATACGCCGACTGGATCTTCTGCCTGTGCCGCACCGATCCCGCCGCCAAGAAACAGTCCGGGATTTCCTTCATCTTGATCGACATGAAGTCGAAGGGCATCACCGTGCGGCCGATCGAGACCATCGACGGCGGGCACGAAGTCAACGAAGTATTTTTCGACGACGTCGAGGTGCCGTTGGAGAATCTCGTCGGCGAGGAGAACAAGGGCTGGGACTACGCGAAATTCCTGCTCGGCAACGAGCGCACAGGTATCGCACGGGTCGGCGTCTCCAAGGAACGCATCAAGCGCATCAAGGAGCTCGCGTCCAAGATCGAAGCCGGAGGCAAGCCGGTGATGGAGGACGGCAAGTTTCGCGAGAAGCTGGCGCTGGTCGAGATCGAGCTGAAGGCGCTCGAGCTCACGCAGTTGCGCGTGGTCGCCGACGAGGGCAAGCACGGCAAGGGCAAGCCCAA
>CAXUBE010000076.1:0-10176 GCA_964249215.1 uncultured Rhodopseudomonas sp.
CTTGCGTACAGGAGGAGGTGTTCGCGCCGATCCTCTACGTGCTGCGCTATCGCACCCTGGACGAGGCGATCGCGCTCCAGAACGGCGTCCCGCAGGGGCTTTCCTCGTCGATCTTCGCCACCGACCTGCGCGAGGTCGAACGCTTCGTGTCGGCGGCGGGTTCGGATTGCGGCATCGCCAACGTCAACATGGGCACATCGGGCGCCGAGATCGGCGGCGCGTTCGGCGGCGAGAAGGAGACCGGCGGCGGACGCGAGAGCGGGTCGGACGCGTGGAAGGCCTATATGCGCCGCCAGACCAACGCCATCAACTATGGCCGGTCGCTGCCGCTCGCCCAGGGCGTGACGTTCGACGTCGACGGCGATTCGGCCGAGGCGTGAGCAGGCCGCTCCGCCGCGCGGCGCGGATCGCCGGCATCGCGGTGTCGGAGATCCTCGTCCGCTCGGCCGAGGCAGCGGCGCTGCGACGGGCGGGCAGGCCGATCATCATCCTCGGAGCAGGCGAACCCGATTTCGATACGCCCGACCATGTCAAGGACGCCGCCTGCCGCGCCATCGCCGAGGGACAGACCAGATATACCGCGCTCGACGGCGCGCCCGCGCTGAAGGAAGCGGTGCGCGCCAAGTTCGCGCGCGAGAACGCGCTGATGTTCGCGCAGGAGGAAGTCACCTGCGGCGCGGGCGCCAAGCAGGTGCTCTACAACGCCTTCATGGCGACGCTGGACGAAGGCGACGAAGTGATCGTCCCGGCACCCTACTGGACGAGCTATGCCGACATCGTGAAGATCGCCGGGGGCATGCCGATCGCGGTGGCGTGCGGCGCGTCTTCGGGGTTCCGGCTCGCGCCCGCGCACCTCGAGGCGGCGATCACGCCGCGCACGCGGTGGGTGCTGCTGAACTCGCCGTCGAACCCCTCCGGCGCGGCCTATGATGCCGCCGGTCTCGAAGCGCTCGCCGAGGTGGTGCGCAGGCATGACCGGCTCTGGGTGATGTCGGACGACATGTACGAGCACATCCTCTACGACGGACGCCGGTTCGCGACCTTCGCGCAGGTGGCGCCCGATCTGCGCGACCGGACGCTGACCGTGAACGGGGTCTCGAAGGCCTATGCGATGACCGGGTGGCGGCTCGGCTACGGCGCCGGCCCCGCCGACCTGATCGCCGCGATGGCGGTGGTGCAGAGCCAGGCGACGTCCTGTCCCTCGTCGGTCAGCCAGGCCGCGGCGATCGCGGCGCTGAACGGGCCGCAGCAGATCGTGGCGGAGCGCCGTTTGTCGTTCCAGCACCGCCGCGACCTGGTCGTGGATGCGCTGAATGCCGTTCCCGGGATCGACTGCAACCGGCCGGAGGGTGCCTTCTATGCCTATCCGAGCTGCGCCGCGCTGATCGGCCGGCTTACGCCCGACGGCCGCACGATCGCCGACGATCGCGCGTTTGCCGATTACCTGCTGGATTGGAACGTAGCCGTGATCCCCGGTTCGTGCTTCGGGCTCGCGCCCTTCTTCCGCATCTCCTACGCCACCTCGCGGGCGGAATTGCTGGAGGCGTTACGGCGCATCGCCGACGCCTGCGACGCCCTCGAACCTTAACGCTGTCTGCGCGTATCCGCGCGAAAGACGGGCGCTTCGCTCGCCGGCAGCGATGCGCCGAGGATCAGGTCCGCGCCCTTCTCGCCGATCATGATCGACGCGGCATTGGTGTTGGCGTTGGGGATGGTCGGCATGATCGAGGCGTCGATCACGCGCAGGCCGTCGATACCGCGCACCTTGAGCGCGCCGTCGACGACCGCCATCTCGTCGGACCCCATCTTGCAGGTGCCGACATAATGATAACCGCTGTCGCCGTGCGCGCGGATGAACGCGTCCAACGCGGCGTCGGTGGTGTTCGCGGGTCCCGGCTGGATCTCTCGGCCGCGATAGGGCGCGAACGCGCGCTGCGCGTAGATCTCGCGCGTCAGGCGGATTGACTGGCGCATCTCGGTCCAATCGTCCGGGTGAGTCATCCAGTTCGCGACGATCTTCGGCGGCGCGGTGGGATCGGCGGAGCGCAGCGTGATGCGACCGCGGCTCTTGCTCCGCATCGGCCCGACATGGACCTGGAAGCCGTGCGCCTCGGCGGCGTTCCTGCCGTCATAGGTGACGGCCATCGCCAGGAAGTGATACTGGATGTCGGGCCACAGAACGCCTGGGGCGCTGCGGATGAAACCGCCCGTCTCGAAATGACTGGTCGCGCCCAGCCCGGTGCGGCGCAGCAGCCATTCGGCGCCGATGCGCAGCTTGTTGTGAAACCTGCCGGCATCGGCGAGCGTCACCGGCTTCAGGCACTCGTGCTGGATCAGCACCTCGACATGATCCTGGAGGTTCCGGCCGACGCCGGGCAGATCGGCTTCGACCGGGATGCCGAGCGTCGTCAGATGATCGGCCGGCCCGATGCCCGAAAGCATGAGCAGTTGCGGCGAGTTGATCGCGCCGCCCGAGACGATCACCTCCCGGCGCGCTTCATGGACGCGGCGGCGCCCGCCGTGGAGGACCTCGACGCCGGTCGCGCGACCGCCCTTGACGATAATGCGCGAGGCGAGCGCCCCGGTGCGGATCGTCAAATTGCGGCGCCGCCGGATCGGCCAGAGATAGCAGCGCGACGTGCTCTGCCGCACCCCGTCCGCGATCGTCAGGTCGGTGCGGCCGAAGCCCTCCTGCTGATAGCCGTTCATGTCGCCGCTATAGGGATAGCCGGCCTGCAGACCGGCCTCGACGAACACGGTGTAAAGCTCGGAGCAGCCGGTGCCCTTCGTGACCTTCAGCGGCCCCTCGCCGCCGCGATATGCGTCCGCGCCCTGATCGTAGCTTTCCGACCGGCGAAAATAGGGCAGGCATTCGGCATAGCGCCAGCTCGACAGCGCCGGATCTTCCGCCCAGCCGTCGAAGTCGAGCGCGTTGCCGCGCTGGTAGACCATCCCGTTGATCGAGGACGATCCGCCCAGAACCCTGCCCCTGAACCAGTTGCCCACGCGGTCGTTCATCTCGGGCATCGGCTCGGTCTTGTAGTCCCAATTGTAGGTCTTCGAGTTCAGCGGATAGGTCAGGGCGGCCGGCATGTGCAGGCGCCAGTCCCAGGCATGATCCGGACCGCCCGCCTCGAGCAGCAGCACCTGCACGTCGGGGTCGGCGCTCAACCGGTTGGCAAGGACCGCGCCGGCCGATCCCGACCCGACGACGATATAGTCAAAGGATGTGGACACGCTCGCTCCCGATCAATCGCCGCGCCGTCCGGCGGGGCCGTTTCTGCCGAACAGGATCCAGGCGTCGCCGGCGGGTGCGTCGCTGTTGCGCTCCGGATGGATGGTGAACAGATACAGGCAGCCGGCCCCGATCACCGCGGCGAAGCTGAGGATCTGGCCGTAGGAGACGTACCAGGCGGCGCCGGGAACGGGACGCGGCCACAGGACGTTGGCGACGGCGCCGAGACCGTAGACGATGGCCAGGATATTGACCGGCCATGCCCAGATACCGAGCCGGAACTGGCCGCTCGGCACCCACCCGCGCAGGCGGGCATGCGCGGCCGCGATCACCACCGCCTGAAACGCGACGTAGATGCCGACCGCGGCGAAGCTGACGATGGTGGTAAGCGCGTCCTGCACGAAGAAACCCGCGCACACGATCAGGGCCGGCAACACGCCGGCAAGGATGAGCGACGGCACGGGCACATGGGTGGTCGGCGACATCCGCGCGAGGACGGTGCTGCCGATCACCATGCGGTCGCGCGCGTAGGCGTATAACAGCCGGCTGACGGCGGCCTGAAGGCTGAGCACGCAACTGATGAACGACACGAGGATGATGCAGAGGATCAGCTTGTAGCCGAGCGTGCCGAACGCCGAGGACAGGATCAGCGCGACCGGATCGGCGACACGACCGCTGACCACCGCCGGCATGTCGGGAACGGCGAGCAGCAGGCCGGCGACGGAGAAGATGGTGACGGCGATGCCGATATAGATCGTCATCCGCATCGCGACGGGTATGCGCCGGCCGGGATCGGGCGTCTCCTCGGCGAGGTCGCCGCAGGCCTCGAAGCCGAAGCAGCAGAACATGCCGACGATCGACGCCGCCAGGAAAGCGGGCAGGAACGAACCGCCGGCCGAAAATCCATAGTCGGTCACGAGCGCGGCAACGGGCTGGACCCGGTGGAAGAGCAGGAGATCGCCACCGACGACGATGGCGCCCGCGATCTCGCAGACGAACCCGATCATCGCGACCTTGGCAAGCGTACGGGTGCCGGCAAGGTTCGCGACGGTCGCCAGCGCGACCGTGACGAGCGCCACGATCGTGACCGAGCCGCGCGAGACCGGGATGCCGATCAGCGGGTCGAGGAATGCGGCCGCGCCCGTCGCGACCCCGGCGATCGTCGCGTACATCGCCCAGGCGTAGATCCAGCCCGTCAGCCACGACCATTTTCGCCCCATCAGCCGGCGCGACCAGGGATAGACGCCGCCGGAGATCGGGAATTGCGAAACGATCTCGCCGAAGATGAGGCAGACCATCATCATGCCGCATCCGGCGGCGGCATAGGACCAGATCATCGGCGGTCCGGCCGTCTGCACCCCGAACGCGAACAGCGAGTACCCGCCGACCACCGGCGAAAGATAGGTGAAGCCGAGCGCGAAATTCTCCCACAGGCTCATCGACCGATTGAAGTCGGAGACGTAACCCAGCGCCGCCAATTGCGCGCGGTCGTCGGTCGTCATGGTCGAGCGTGGTTCCGGCACGCCGCTCATCCCTTCGCCGCCCAGCCGTTGTCGACGTACAATCCGACGCCGTTGACGAAGCTCGCCTCGTCGGAGGCTAGGTAGAGCACGGCCGCGGCAACCTCCTCCGGCTCGCACATGCGCCCCTGGCTCGCCCGCAGCGCGTCCTCGTCCCAGCCGATGCCGCGGGCGGCGAAGTCCTCGATTTCCCGCAGCCCGTGGCCGGTCCGCACGAAACCGGGGCAGACGGCGTTCGCCCTGATGCCGCGATCGCGATATTCGGTCGCGATCGACTTCGCGAGCATCAGAACCGCCGCCTTGGTCATGCAATAAACCGATTCCAGGGGAGACGCGTGCGTCGCGCCGATCGAGGACGAGATCACGATCGCGCCGCCGCCGGCGCGCGCCATCGCCCGCACCGCATGCTGACACACCAGGAACGTGGCGCGCACGTTGACGTCGAGCATGCGGTCGAGTTGCTCGCGCGTCGTCTCTTCGACCGTCGCGACGCTGACGACGCCGGCGTGACTGAACAGGACATCCGGAGCGCCGAAATTTTCCTGCACCGCGTCGAGTACGCTGGCGATGCGATCAGCGCATGCGAGATCGAGCGGGAAGAACGCGGCTTCGGCGCCTCCCGCCCGCAATTCCGCGACGAGTGCGGCGCCCTGCTCGACCGCGACGTCGAGGATCGCGATCCGGCCGCCTTCCCGACCGAAAGCGCGGGCAGCCGCGGCGCCGATGCCGCCGGCACCGCCCGTGATGACGATGGATCGGTCGACGAAACGACGGCGCGGCGGCTGCGCGCGCATCGACGCTCCGGTCCTGGTCACGGAATCCCTCTCGGCCACGCTCGTCATTCGCTTCACGTCAGTGTCTGGAAAAGGGATAATACATATACCATTTGAAAGATCAACGGCTGTCCGAGCCGGATCGCGGATCAGGTCCGGCGGACCCGTTCAGCGCTTGAGCTTGGTCAGGGCTTTCAGATGCTGCAATTCATAGTCCAGCGTTTCCGTCATCACGCGCTCGGCCAGATCCTCGTCGCGCGCTTCGACGGCGGCCAGGACATTGCGGTGGCTGTCCACCAGTTTCGGATCGCGCGTCTCATAATAGCGGATCATCGGCGGACACACGATCGCCATGGCGTCGATGACCGCGTCGACCAGCCAGGCGTTCTGGCTCGCTTCGGCGAGGCCGATGCGGAATTGCGCCTCCGCCGATCGAAAGGCGGCACCCGATGCCGCCTCCTCCATCTCGGCCAACGACCGTCGGATGTGGGTGAGATCGATCGCGCGACGCCGCACCGCCGCCAGCCGGGCGGCGGCCCGCTCGTTGATGAGCCGGAACTCCATGGCGCGGAAGGCGGCCGCCGGCTCGCGGCTGATTCTGGCCAGCGCGATGTCCTCCAGCTCGGTCTCGTTCGCCACGATGGCCCCGCCATGCACGCCGCGCTTGACCGAGATCAGCCGTTCGGCCTCCAGCACGCGCAACGCATCGCGCAGCGTGACCCGGCTGACGCCGAGTTCCTCGGCCAGGCGTCGTTCCGGCGCAAGCTTATGGCCGGGCGCCACCAGGCCGAGCGCGATCTGCTGGCGCAGCTTCTCCACGGCGATGCCATAGGTCGAAACCGGCTTGATCGGGTCGATCGTCCACCGCACGGATCTAGACGGCGGTCAGCGTGTTATCGACGAACAGTTCCGCGCCGTTGATGAAGCTGGACTCGTCGCTGGCCAGGAACAGCGCGACCGTCGCGACCTCTTCCGGCTCGCACATCCGCCCCTGCAGCGAGGAGATCGCTTCCGGGCTGGTGGCGACGCCATAGCGCCGGAGCTGGCTCATCTCGTTGCGCGCATGCTCGGTGCTGACGAAGCTCGGGCAGATCAGGTTGCAGCGCACCCCGGAATCGCGATACTCCACGGCGATCGCGCGGCAAAGCTGGTGCATCGCCGCCTTCGACGCACAATAGACCGCCGTCAACGTGCTCGCGGCTTTGGCGGAGGTCGACGACGTGTTGATGATGCTGCCCCGGCCGCGCTCCAGCATTCCCGGCAGCACGGCCTGCGTCACGAGGAAGACGCTGCGCGCGTTCTCGTCGAGCATCATGTCCCATTCCTCGATCGTGAATTCGAGAAAGGGTTTCACCAATACGCTGCCGGCATTGTTGAACAGGATGTCGATCCTGCCGAAGGCGCCGAGCGCTTCGCCGACGGCACGCTGGACATCGGCCTGCCGGGCGACATCCGCCTCCACGAACAGCGCACGTCGACCCGCCTTCTCCAGCTTGCCGACGCATTCCCGGCCGGCCGCGGCGTTCCGGTCGACGATGCAGACGTCCGCACCGTGCTCGACGAAGAGCGCCGCGGTCGCGCGGCCGATGCCGTTGGCCCCGCCGGTTATCAGGGCCGTCTGCCCGCGAAGTCGCATATCGGTCATCGCCATCCCGCCCTGATCGGCGATCCTTCATCACGCGGAACGGGCAGGGGGTCAATCGTCCCGCCGCGATGTCGCTTCCGCCCTAGAATTTGAAACCCACGGCGGCGCTGAACGTCCGAGGTTCACCATATCCACGAAGCGAATAGCCGAGCGCAGTCAGATCGAAAGCGCTGACTTGATAATGCTTGTCGAAGGCGTTGTCGAGGTAGGCGCCGATCCACCAGCCGCGCCGGTTGTCGAGCCGGATCGTGAAATCCTGCACGCTATAATCCGGTGCCCGCACGACGGGGGCGTTGACGATGTTGTAATAGACCTGGCTGATCCTGCGCCCGCTATAATCGACACGGAACGTATAATTTCCGGTAAGATCGATCGTCTTGCCGAGGCCCCAGTTCAATTGCAGGCGTGGCGCGTTGACCGGCCTCTGGTCTTCGCCATCCGGCGCTTCCGGCGTGACGATGTCGTGCACCAGAAAGTGATTATAGGCCACGCCGAGATTGGCGGTGAACCCATGACCGGGACGCGCGGTCAGCTCGACCTCGCCGCCATAGGCCGTGGCGTCGCGGTTCAGCACCGACGAAGAGACGCCGCTGAACTGGAACGTCTGAAAGTCCTTGTAGTCGTAATAATAGGCCGACATATTGAACGTCAGCCGGCGATCGAAGAGTTGCGACTTCACGCCCAGCTCATAGGCGTAAAGATGCTCGGGTTTGAAGGCGAGCTGATCGGCGCGGACCGAGCCGTCGGTGGGCGCGCTGTAGCCCGCGGATTTCACGCCCTTGCTCGCGCTGGCGTAGACGAGAACGTCCTGTATCGGCGTGAAGTTCAACTGCGCCTTGCCGCTCCAGTCGCCTTCGCGGTCGTGCTGGCGGATCGTGCCGAGGTTGCTGACGATCGGCTTCACCCCGTCCGCCCCGAACAGCGCGGCGCAGGCGCCGACCGCCGTTTCGTCGCAGTGCGCGAGATAGGTGAAGTCCAGTTGATCCCACGTATAGCGGCCGCCGAGGATGGCCGTCAGCTTCGGCGAGAGATCATATTCGAGCTGGCCATAGACCGCCTCCGATCGCGTATGCAGCCGATAGTCGATGTTCAATTGCGCGCCGGTTCCGGTCCGTGGATCGGGATCGAGGTTGAAGAGCGTCGGCAAGCCGAAGAAGCCGGTATAATGGCCGTCGACGTCGAAATAGAAGGCGCCGCCCGTGTAGCGCAGCGGACCGCTCACGCCGGAAACCCGCAGTTCCTGCTGGAAATCGTGGACCCGTGCGTTCGTGCCGAACGTCGTCTCATAGACCGGCCCGTAATCGGTGTCTTCGCGATAGATATTGTGGACATAGCCATAGGAGGTGACGGACGTGAGCGTCGCGCCGCCCAGATCCTGGGTGACGGTGCCGGCTATGGAGCGGACCCGCTTGAACGTATTCCCCGGATCGTTGAGCGATACCCGCAGGTAACCCAGCCGGTTGCGATAGCCGTAGAAGTCGTTGCCCGGCCCGGTGCCATAGGCGTCGACATTGTCGGGGAGGAACTGCGAATAACCGTCGGCACCGACATAAGAAGTGGTGGAGGGATTGCCGAACGCGGTGCCGTCCTGGTTGAACCCCTCGCCGCGGATCGTGATGACGGTGCGATCGGTCGGCGCCAGACGCAACTGGCCGCGCAGCGCGAACACCTTCTTGTCGCCTTCGTCGCGGCCGCTGATGTTCTTCAGATATCCGTTCTGGTCCTGGTAGAAATAGGCCAGCCGCCCGGCCACCGTGTCGCTGCCGGCGTTGATGAACCCCTGGACGCGGCGCAGGTCGCGCCCGCCGAGCGCGCCTTCGATCTGGCCGCTGGTGCCCGCGGCCGGCTGATTGCTGACATACTGGATCAGGCCACCCGTCGCGTTGCGCCCGAACAGGGTGCCTTGCGGGCCGCGCAGCACCTCGACGCGCTGGAGATCGAAAAGCGGGAACCCGGTCGCCGCGGCGACGGGGACGTATACGCCGTCCTGATAGCTGGCGTTGGGCTGTTCTTCATGGTCGCCGAAATCCGACTGGCCGACACCGCGAATGATGAAGCTCGATACCGAGGAGCCAGATGCCGACGTCGCGTTCAGACCGGGCACGAGCTTGCCGAGATCCTCGGAGCGCAGCACGTTCTGGTCCGTCAGCGCGGCACCGCCGACCGCCGTAATGGAGATGCCGACTTTCTGCGAAAGCTCGGCGCGGCGATTGGCCGTGACGATGATATCGCCGGCGTCGGTGGCGGGCGTCGCGGGTGCGGGAACGGTCGGCGCCGCGCCGGCGGCGGTGGCGGCTTGCGATATATCCGCGTTGGGCGCGGATGCCGTCTGCGCCCGGCCGACACTCGGAAATGCCGCTATTCCGGCTAGCGCCGTCACCGACAGAAACCTTGACCCCCGGCTCTTGCAATGCGCCCCCATCACCTGACCTCCGCCCTTTAATCCTGCCAATGGTATATGTATCATGCCAATCTGCGTCTTTGGTCAATACCCCGTGTTGTACCGGCGCGCGAAATGGTTGACTCGGGGAGGGGATTCGCATCAGCTTGGTGAGCGCCATGGTCATCATCGTGGCTCGCGGAGCGTTCGGCTGTCTTGCGGCAAGCGAATTCTGGCGTCCCGCTATCCGTCCGTCCATCTGACGATACCAGGCCGGAAGCGCTTTCAATGTAGCCGGATCATGGCGGCTGCGAGATGGACGACGCCGGTAACGTGGATGGCACGGCGAATCGCGGCGTGTGACAACTTACTTTCGGACGATTTTGTGCCTGCGCGCAATCCCTTTATATATCTTGCTCCAAGCGCATAATTCGGGGGAGGGATCAGCAGCCGACTTGCCGCCGACAATCGGAAGAACATCAAGGTCGCCGGCGCGCCGTAATGTGGGACGTGGCGGAGATCCGCTGCGTCCCCCTCTTGTTGTCAATAAACAAGTAAAACCAGTGACCTAGCGCGGGTTGTGACCATAGGGAGGCATCGTGACGGAGCCGCTTTTGGCGCCA
>CAXUBE010000077.1:0-10129 GCA_964249215.1 uncultured Rhodopseudomonas sp.
GGTGGATGCCGCCGCCGGCGAACATGTTGAACATGCCGAGGATGCCGCCGGCCTGCGAGCGGAATACCTGCTCCCAGATGTTGGGATCGATCCCGGGCAGCGGGATATAAGTGCCGAGGCGGTAGACGAGAAGCGCGCCGAGCGTGAACCAGATCCGCTTCTTCAGTTCCTCGGCCTTGCCGAGCGCCGAAAAATTCAGATTTGCCGCAAGTTGTTCTGCTGCAGAGACCATCGGCTCCGGTCCTTTCCCGCGTCATGGCCGCATCGGCGGCCGATCGCGTCATTTTCGCTTTGCGACAACAGGTAAAGACGTGGATGCCCGGCACAAGACCGCGCATGGCCGAATCTTACGACGCCTTTTTCTTGACCTTGTCGGCCTTGTCCTGCTTGGCCTTCTCGACCTTCGCGGCGACCTCTTCCTTGCTCGGCAAAAGAATCTTGACGCTGCCGCCGGCCTTCTGGACCGCAGCGATCGCAGCCTTCGACGCGCCGTGCACTTCGATCACGAGCTTCGAGGTCACCTCGCCGCGGCCGAGCAGCCGGATGCCGCCCTTGGCGCGGCGGACCACGCCGGACGCCACCAGCGATTCGGCGTCGATGGTCGCGCCGCCGTCGAGGGTCTTGGCGTCGACCGCCTGCTGCAGCCGGTCGAGATTGATCTCGGCATATTCGATGCGGAAGATGTTGGTGAAGCCGCGCTTCGGCAGCCGGCGGTGCAGCGGCATCTGGCCGCCTTCGAAGCCCTTGATGCGCACGCCCGAACGCGCGGTCTGGCCCTTGCCGCCGCGGCCCGCGGTCTTGCCCTTGCCGGAGCCGATGCCGCGGCCGACCCGCATGCGCTTCTTGCGCGAGCCGGCATTGTCGGCGATTTCGCTGAGCTTCATGGCGTGTCCCCTTACTTCTCGTCGACGACGCGGACGAGGTGTTGAACCTTGGCGATCATGCCGCGCACCGAAGGCGTGTCCTGCAATTCGGTGACGCGGCCGATCTTGTTCAGCCTGAGGCCGATCAGCGTCTCGCGCTGCGAATGCTCGCGGCGGATCGCGCTGCCGATCTGCTCGATCTTGATCGTCTTTGCGGCCTTGGCCATGTCGTTCACTCCGGGTCGCTTCTGTCAGGTCCGCCCGATCGACGGTCGGACGAATTATTCGGCAACCAGCTCGGCGTCGCCGCCGACCCGGCGCGACTGCAAGGTGGACACCTTGATGTTGCGGCGCGCCGCGACCGAGCGCGGCGAGTCCTGGTGCTTGAGCGCATCGAACGTGGCGCGAACCATGTTGTAGGGGTTCGACGAGCCGATCGACTTCGCCACGACGTCCTGGATGCCGAGGGTCTCGAACACCGCGCGCATCGGGCCGCCGGCGATGATGCCGGTGCCGGCCGGCGCCGCGCGCAGATACACCCTGCCCGCGCCGTGACGGCCGGCGATGTCGTGATGCAGCGTGCGGCCTTCGCGGAGCGCCACGCGCGTCAGATTGCGCTTGGCCGACTCGGTCGCCTTGCGGATCGCTTCCGGCACCTCGCGCGCCTTGCCGTGTCCGAAACCGACGCGGCCCTTCTGGTCGCCGATCACGACCAGCGCGGCGAAGCCGAACCGCTTGCCGCCCTTGACCACCTTTGCCACCCGGTTGATGTGGACGAGCTTGTCGACGAACTCGCTGTCGCGCTCTTCCCGACCACCGCGATGGCCTCCACCGCGTTCGCGTTCACCTGCCATTGGTTTTCCGATCCAAAATTAGAAGCTCAGCCCGCTTTCGCGGGCCGCGTCGGCCAGCGCCTTGACGCGGCCGTGATAGAGATAGCCGCCGCGGTCGAACACGACCTCGGTGACGCCGTTCTTGACCGCGCGTTCCGCCAACAGCTTGCCGACCGCTTTCGCCGCGTCGATGTCGGCGCCGGTATTGCCGGCCTCGCGCATCGCCTTCTCCAGCGACGACGCCGACGCCAAGGTCTCGCCCTTCAGGTCGTCGATCACCTGCGCATAGATGTGTTTCGACGAACGGAACACCGACAGCCGCGGGCGGCCGTTCGCCGAGCGGCGCAGCGAATTGCGCACGCGCTGCTGGCGCCGGGCATTGGTGATCTTGAGTTTCGACATGGCCGGCTCCGTTACTTCTTCTTGCCTTCCTTGCGGAAGATGAACTCGTCGGAATAGCGCACGCCCTTGCCCTTGTAAGGCTCCGGCGGCCGATAGCTGCGGATTTCCGCCGCGACCTGGCCGACGCGCTGCGAGTCGTTGCCCGACACCGTGATCTCGGTCGGCTTAGGCACGGCGATCGTGATGCCGTCCGGAATGTCGTAGACCACGTCGTGGCTGTAGCCGAGCGCGAGCTGCAGCTTCTTACCCTGCAGCGCGGCGCGGTAGCCGACCCCGGTGATGTCGAGCTTCTTCTCGAAACCCTTGGTGACGCCCTCGAGCAGGTTCGCGATCTGCGCGCGCGCGGTGCCGTACAGCGCCTGCGCGCGGTTGGTCGGAAACCGCGGCGCCACCTTGACCGCGCCGTTCTCGAACTTCACGTCGACGTCGTCATGCACGACGAATTGAAGCTGGCCCTTCGGCCCCTTCAGCTTGACCGTCTGGCCTTCGACCGTCGCGGTCACGCCCGACGGGACGGTGACCGGCTTCTTGCCAACGCGTGACATCGTCGATCCTTCTACCCTAGCGTTTTTCGGCGAAGTTGAGTTCACTCAGCCTCAGAAAACGCGTCCATTTGAAACCTTGTGCGCATTCGTCTCGCAAAACCGGTACCCACTTTTGCGGAATGCGCACTAGAACACCGTGAAGAGAATTTCGCCGCCCACATTCGCGTCGCGCGCGTCGTGGTCGGCCATGATTCCCTTCGGGGTCGACAGCACCGAAATGCCGAGACCGTTGTTGACCCGCGGCAGGTTCTTCACCGACGCGTAGACCCGACGACCGGGCTTCGACACGCGCTCGATCTCGCGGATCACCGGCTCGCCGTCGAAATATTTCAGCTCGATCTCGAGCTCGCTGCGGCCGGAGGCGTGCTCGACGCTGGCGTAGCCGCGGATGTAGCCCTCGCTCTTCAGAACTTCGAGAACGTTGGCGCGCATCTTCGAGCCGGGGGTCGACACCTTCGGCTTGGCGCGCATCTGGGCGTTGCGGATGCGGGTGATGAGATCGCTGATCGGATCGTGCGTGGACATGCGCGGCTCCTACCAGCTCGACTTCACGAGGCCGGGCACCAGGCCCTTGGAGCCGAGATCGCGGATCGCGATACGGCTGAGCTTGTTGATCCGGTACACCGCGTGCGCGCGGCCGGTGATCTCGCAGCGGTTGCGGATCCGCGTCGCCGACGAATTGCGCGGCAATTCGGCGAGCTTCAGCGTCGCCGCGAAGCGCTCTTCCATCGGGCGCTTCCTGTCGGCGATGACGGCCTTGAGCTTCGCGCGCTTGGGCGCGGCGTTCTTGGTCATCCGCTTGCGCCGGTTGTTCTTCTCGATCGAACTTTTCTTTGCCATGCTTGGCTCCTTGGTTTCCGCGTTTGAGAGGCTTTTCAGCGTCTCACTGCCGGAACGGGAAATTGAATGCGGTCAACAGCGCCCTCGCCTCGTCGTCGCTGCGCGCCGTGGTGCACACCGTGACGTCCATGCCCCAGGTCTCGCCCATCTTGTCGAAGTCGATCTCCGGAAAGATGATGTGCTCCTTGATGCCGAGCGAGTAATTGCCGCGGCCGTCGAAGCTCTTCGGGTTCAGCCCGCGGAAGTCGCGCACGCGGGGCAGCGCGACGTTGATCAGGCGGTCGATGAACTCGTACATCTTGGCCTTGCGCAGCGTCACCTTGGCGCCGATCGGCTGGTTTTCACGCAG
This sequence comes from uncultured Rhodopseudomonas sp., assembly GCA_964249215.1. GTDB lineage: Bacteria > Pseudomonadota > Alphaproteobacteria > Rhizobiales > Xanthobacteraceae > CAXUBE01. The sequence goes on from CAXUBE010000077.1 coordinate 3,833, forward strand.
CTTGAAGGTCGCGATCGCGACACGCGAATAGGTCACGATCGGCTTCTGGCCGGCGATCAGCGCCAGGTCGGCGGCGGCGGTCTCGGCCTTCTTGCGGTCGTTCACGGCTTCGCCGATGCCCATGTTGAGCACGACCTTGTCGAGCCGCGGCACCTGCATGACGTTGGCATAGCCGAACTGCTCGGTCAGCTTGCCGCGGATTTCCCGGTCGAACTGCTCGCGCAGACGCGGAACGTAAGCGGTCTCAGGCATCGATCTCTGCTCCCGAGCTTTTGGCGATGCGTACCTTCTTGCCGTCGGACAGAACCTTGAAGCCGATGCGGGTCGGCTTGCCGTCCTTGCCGACGACGGCGATGTTGGACAGATGGATCGGCGCCTCTTTCGAGATGATGCCGCCTTCCTGCGCCTGGGTCTGCTTCTGGTGGCGCTTCACCATGTTGACGCCGCGCACCAGCGCCTTGCTTTCGGCGGGACGCACTTCGAACACCTCGCCGGTGCGGCCCTTGTCGCGGCCGGTCAGCACCACGACCTTGTCGCCCTTGCGGATCTTGGCGGCCATCACAGCACCTCCGGCGCGAGCGAGATGATCTTCATGTGGTTCTTGGCGCGCAGTTCGCGCGGCACCGGCCCGAAGATGCGGGTGCCGACCGGCTCGGACTGGTTGTTGATCAGCACCGCGGCATTGCGGTCGAAGCGGATCACCGAGCCGTCGGCGCGGCGGATGTCCTTGCGGACCCGCACCACCACGGCCTTCATGACGTCGCCCTTCTTCACCTTGCCGCGCGGGATCGCTTCCTTGATCGACACCACGATAACGTCGCCCACGGTGGCATAGCGGCGCTTGGAGCCCCCGAGCACCTTGATGCACATGACACGGCGTGCGCCTGAATTGTCGGCCACGTCGAGGTTGGTCTGCATCTGAATCATTGATGCACCTCGTCCTCTTCTTTGTGCGCAAAAGTTGCGCTTAGAGCATGATCCCGAAAAGTGGATACCGGTTTTCGGGGAAGATTATGCTCAGTTAAAAAATCTTGAAGATTCGTTCGGCGAAGCCGAACAGACTTCAAGCGGTCTTCTTCTGTTCGCCCCGGACCACGGTCCAGCGCTTCAGCTTCGAGATCGGCTTGCTCTCCTCGATCCACACCATGTCGCCCGGCTTGAACTCGTTGTTCTCGTCGTGCGCATGATAGTTCTTCGAGCGGCGGATGGTCTTCTTGTAGATCGGATGGGTGAAGCGGCGGTCGACGCGCACCACCACGGTCTTGGCTTGCTTGTCGCTGACCACCACGCCCTGCAGGCTGCGTTTCGGCATCTTGTCGTCCTTACTTCGTCTTGACGTCGCGCTTCTGCGCGGTTTTGGCGTCGCGCTTCTGCGCGGCGACGGTCTTGATGCGGGCGATATCGCGGCGCGCCTCGCGCAGCCGAGAGGTATTCTCAAGCTGGCCGGTGGCGCGCTGGAAGCGCAGATTGAAGCGCTCCTTCTTCAGTTTGAGGATCGCGTCGTCCATCTGGTCCGGGCTCATGGCGCGGATGTCGGCTGTTTTCAGGTCGGCCATGATCGGCATCCTATTCCGCGATGCGCGCGACGAAGCGCGTCTTGATCGGCAGCTTGGCGGCGGCCAGCGTCAGCGCCTCCTTGGCGGTCTGCACGTTGACGCCGTCGATCTCGAAGATCACGCGGCCGGGCTTGACCCGCGCGACCCACAATTCCGGCGTGCCCTTGCCGGAGCCCATGCGCACTTCGGCGGGCTTCTTCGACACCGGCAGGTCCGGGAAAATCCGGATCCAGACCCGGCCGGCGCGCTTCATGTGGCGCGTCAGCGCACGGCGCGCGGCCTCGATCTGGCGCGCGGTGATACGCTCGGGCGCCATCGCCTTCAGGCCGAACTGGCCGAACGACAGCGTCGCGCCCGAGGTCGCGACGCCGTGAATCCGGCCCTTATGCGCCTTGCGAAACTTGGTCTTCTTCGGTTGCATCATGGCTTACGCCCTCAAACCTTCTGAATTGATCCGCGCGCGGCTTGTCTCAAGCGGCGTCGCGGCGCGGGCGCGAATTGTCGCCTTCGGCCATCCGCTTGTCCTGCGCCATCGGATCGTGTTCCAGGATCTCGCCCTTGAAGATCCAGACCTTGACGCCGCAGGTGCCGAATGTAGTGAACGCGGTCGCAACGCCGTAGTCGATGTCGGCGCGCAACGTGTGCAGCGGCACGCGGCCCTCGCGATACCATTCCATCCGCGCGATCTCGGCGCCGCCGAGACGGCCCGAGCAGTTGATGCGGATGCCCTCGGCGCCGAGACGCATCGCCGACTGCACCGCGCGCTTCATCGCGCGGCGGAACGCGACGCGGCGCTCGAGCTGCTGCGCGATCGATTCGGCGACCAGCGTGGCGTCGAGCTCCGGCTTGCGGATTTCGACGATGTTGATGACGACATCGGACGCGGTGATGTCGGCGACCTTCTTGCGCAGCTTGTCGATATCGGCGCCCTTCTTGCCGATCACGACGCCCGGGCGCGCCGAATGGATGGTCACGCGGCACTTCTTGTGCGGGCGCTCGATGATGATCTTGGCGACCGCCGCCTGCTTCAGCTCCTTGTGCAGAACTTCGCGGATCTTGACGTCCTCGTGCAACAGCTTGCCGTATTCGTTCTTGCCGGCATACCAGCGCGAATCCCAGGTCCGGTTGATGCCGAGCCGCAGCCCGATCGGATTGATCTTCTGACCCATCGTCGTCTCCCGCGCTCCGCTGTTTAAGCGCTTGCTTTCGCTTCGACCTGACGAACCACGATCGTCAGTTGCGCGAACGGTTTGAAAATACGGCCCGAACGGCCACGGCCGCGCGGCGCGAAACGCTTCATCACGATGCCTTTGCCGACATGCGCTTCGGAGACGATCAGGTCGTCGACGTCGAGGTCGTGGTTGTTTTCGGCATTGGCGATCGCGGACTCCAGGCACTTCTTGACGTCGACCGCGATCCGCTTGCGCGAGAACTGCAGGTCCGCCAGCGCGGCCGCAGCCTTCCTGCCGCGGATCAGTTGCGCGACGAGATTGAGCTTCTGCGGGCTGACACGCAGCATGCGGGCGATCGCCTTGGCCTCGTTGTCAGGCAGGTCGCGTTCGCGCTTGGGCTTGCTCATGACTTGGTCCTCGAACCTGACTTCAAGACTTCTTGGCTTTCTTGTCGCCGGAATGGCCGTGAAACGTGCGCGTCGGCGAGAACTCGCCGAATTTGTGCCCGACCATTTCCTCGTTGACCGAAACCGGGACGTGCTTCTGGCCGTTGTAGACGCCGAACACGAGGCCCACGAATTGCGGCAGAATCGTCGAGCGTCGGCTCCAGATCTTGATCACGTCGTGACGGCCGGAGGAGCGCGCGGCATCCGCCTTCTTCAGCAGCGAACCCTCGACGAACGGGCCTTTCCAGACTGAACGAACCATGTCCGGGAATCCTTACTTCTTCCGCTTGTGGCGGCTGATGAGAATGAATCGATTGGTCGACTTGTTCGACCGCGTCTTCTTGCCCTTGGTCGGCTTGCCCCACGGCGTCACCGGATGGCGGCCGCCCGAGGTGCGGCCTTCGCCGCCGCCATGCGGATGGTCGACCGGGTTCATCGACACGCCGCGGTTGTGCGGCTTGCGGCCGAGCCAGCGGCTACGGCCGGCCTTGCCGATCGAGATGTTCATGTGGTCGGGATTTGACACCGCGCCAATCGTCGCGGTGCAGCGGCCGTGGACCAGGCGCTGCTCGCCGGAATTCAGCCGCACGATGACGTAGTCATGGTCGCGGCCGACGATCTGCGCGTAGGTGCCGGCGGAACGCGCGATCTGCCCGCCCTTGCCGATCTTCAATTCGACATTGTGCACGATGGTGCCGATCGGCATGTTGCCGAGCGGCATGACGTTGCCTGGCTTCACGTCGACATAGTTGCCGGCGATCACGCTGTCGCCGACGGCGAGACGCTGCGGCGCCAGGATATAGGCCTGGGTGCCGTCGGTGTATTTCAACAGCGCGATGAAGGCCGTGCGGTTCGGATCGTATTCCAGCCGCTCCACCGTCGCGGGCATGTCGACCTTGGTGCGCTTGAAATCGACGATGCGGTAGGTCTGCTTGTGACCGCCGCCGCGGAAGCGCACGACCATGCGGCCGGTGTTGTTGCGGCCGCCGGACGAATGCTTGCCTTCGGTCAGCGCCTTGACCGGCTTGCCCTTGTAGAGCGCCGAACGATCGACCATCACCAATTGGCGCTGGCCCGGCGTCGTGGGGTTGTATGTTTTCAGTGCCATGTTCTTGCCTTGAGCCGATTCCGCCTACAGACCGGTCGTGACGTCGATGCGGTGGCCCTCTTCGAGGGTCACGACCGCGCGCTTGACGTCCGACTGGGAACCGAAATTGCCGCGAAACACCTTGGTCTTGCCCTTGCGCACCAGCGTGTTGACGCTCTTGACCTTGACGTCGAACAGCTTCTCGACCGCTTCCTTGATCTGCGGCTTGGTGGCTTTGCTCGCGACGCGAAACACCACCTTGTTGTGCTCGGACGCCATCGTCGCCTTTTCGGTGACGACGGGGGCGACGATCACGTCGTAATGGCGCGGATCGATGTTTTTCATTTGAAGCGCGCCTCCAGCGCATCGACCGCGGCCTTGGTCAACACCAGCTTCTGACGGCGCAGGATGTCGTAGACGTTGATGCCCTGGATCGGCAGCACGTCGATGTTCGGAATGTTGCGCGCCGCCGCGGCGAAGCCGTGATGCAGCTCGGCGCCGTCGATGATCAGCGCGCTGGTGAGGCCGAGACCCGAGAAGTGGCCGACCAGCGCCTTGGTCTTGGCGGCTTCTAGCGTCGCATTGTCGATCACGACGAGCCCGCCGTCCTTCGCCTTGGCCGACAGCGCATGGCGCAGCGCCAGCGCCCGCACCTTCTTCGGCAGGTCGATAGCGTGGCTGCGCACGACGGGTCCGAACGCGCGTCCGCCGCCGCGGAACTGCGGCACGCGCGCCGAGCCGTGACGGGCGCCGCCGGTGCCCTTCTGCTTGTACATCTTCTTGCCGGTGCGCCAGATCTCGGCGCGGCCCTTGGCCTTATGGGTGCCGGCCTGACGCTTGGCGAGCTGCCAGTTGACGCAGCGCTGGATAATGTCCTTGCGCGGATCGAGCCCGAAAATGGCGTCCGACAGCTCGACCGAGCCGGCGTCCTTGCCCTCGAGCGTGGTGACGTTCAGTTTCATGTCACGCGCCCTCCGTCTCGGTGGCGGCTTCCGCGGGCGCGGCATCGCCGCCGCCATCCGCAAGCTTGAACTTGCCGGGCTTCGGCGCGTCCTTCGGCAATTCCTTCTTCACCGCGTCGCGCACCGCGATCCAGCCGCCCTTGGAGCCGGGCACCGCGCCTTCGACCAGGATCAGGCCGCGCGCGACATCGAGCTGCACGACGCGCAGGTTGAGCGTGGTGATGCGGTCGACGCCCATGTGGCCGGGCATCTTCTTGTTCTTGAACGTCTTGCCGGGGTCCTGACGCCCGCCGGTCGAACCGATCGACCGATGCGAGACCGAGACGCCATGGGTGGCGCGCAGGCCGCCGAAATTCCAGCGCTTGATGCCGCCGGCAAACCCCTTGCCGACCGACGTGCCCGTGACGTCGACGAACTGGCCGACCACGAAATGGTCGGCCAGGATCTCCGCGCCGACCGGGATCAGCGCGTCTTCCGACACGCGGAATTCGGCAACCTTGCGCTTGGGCTCGACCTTGGCGACCGCGAATTGTCCGCGCTCGGCCTTCGGCAGATAGACGGTCTTGCGCGTGCCCGAACCGAGCTGCAGCGCGACGTAGCCGTTCTTCTCAGCCGTGCGGTGACCCAGCACCTGGCAATTGCCCAGCTTCAGCACGGTCACGGGGATATGTTCGCCGGTCTCCGTAAAGACCCGCGTCATCCCGACCTTTTGTGCGATCACTCCGGAGCGCATCGGCGTGTGTCCTGTTCTTTCTGTCCGCGTCGCGGACGGGACTTCAAAAAAGTTTACAGCTTGATCTCGACGTCGACGCCGGCGGCGAGGTCGAGCTTCATCAGCGCGTCCACCGTCTGCGGCGTCGGATCGACGATGTCGAGCAGGCGCTTGTGGGTGCGCATCTCGAACTGCTCGCGGCTCTTCTTGTCGACATGCGGCGACCGGTTGACGGTGAACTTCTCGATCCGCGTCGGCAACGGGATCGGTCCGCGGACCTGCGCGCCGGTGCGCTTCGCGGTGTTGACGATCTCGCGCGTCGACGAATCGAGGATGCGGTGATCGAACGCCTTGAGGCGGAT
>CAXUBE010000078.1:0-9674 GCA_964249215.1 uncultured Rhodopseudomonas sp.
ATGCCGGTGAGTGCGGCGCGATGTCAGAGGCGCCGGCGCGAGCGTCGGGCGTGCCTGCGGCAGCGGCACCTGTTGCGCCACGGTTGATGCCGTCGTCGCGTCCGGCTTGGCATCCGGTTTGGCGTCTGTTGCCGGCACGGCGTCTCCGGTCGCCGCCGCAGCCGGAGCCTCGGCGGGTTTCGCCGGTTGATCCTTCGGCGCGGGCGGAAACAGTTTCGCGATCGTCTCCGAGGGCCGCGGATCCGGCAGCGGCATGCGGCGGCCCTTCGCCACGGGATCGAGGCTGTTCGGCACCAGCATCACGAACCGCGCCGGATGACGCAGGCGGCCCGACACCTGCCCCGCCTCTGCGCCGGCGCCGAAATAGATGTCGGCGCGCGCCGGACCGACGATCGCCGAGCCGGTGTCCTGCGCCACCATCAGCCGGCGGAACGGCGTCTTCGATTGTTCGGATTCGATCGGCAGTTCGCCCTCGATGAAAAACGGCGTGCCGTAGACGTGCAATGATTTGTCGACCGCGATCGAGCGGCCCGGCGTCAGCGGCACGCCCTGCGCGCCGACCGCTTCGTCCTTGTCGGACAACTGCACCTCGCGGAAGAACACGTAGGAGCGGTTCATGCGGCGCAATTCCCGGGCGCCGTCGGGATTCTCGTCCATGTATTGCCGGATGCGCTGCATCGACATCTGCTCTTTCGGCACGATGTTGCGATCGATCAGGATACGGCCGACCGGCGTATAGGGGTAGCCGTTATGCGCGTCGTAATTGATGCGCACGGTGCCGCCGTCGTCGAGCCGCACCCGCGCCGAACCCTGGATCTGGGTGAACAGCAGATCGGTGGCGTTCTTCAGCCAGCAGATTTCAAGACCACGGCCGGCAATCGCGCCATCCTCGATCTCGGCGCGGTCGTAATAGGGCACCAGCTTGCGGCGGCCGATCTTGCGAAACACCTGGCCCTTGTTCGGCAGGTTGCCGGCGCCGGACTTGACGCCGCGCACGAACAGGTTCGACGGCCGCCGATACACCGGCACGTTGTAAACGTCGGTCCTGCTGCGCGAGCCGTCGATCACCGGCTCGTAGTAACCGGTGACGAAGCCGGCATCTTCGCCGAGCTTGGCGATGCGCAGCGGCTTGAAATGCGCCTCGAAGAAGGCGCGCGCCTCCGCGGGCCCGGTGATCTCGGCAGCCCGCGCAATAAGGCAGGGATCGCGCAGCGAGCTGCCGAGCGCCTTCACGTCCGCCGGGGGTTTGCGTTGCGCGGCGATCGGCCGGCAGCTTTCGCGAAAGGCCCGGAATGCGGCAGGCTGATCGTCGTCGGCCCAGCCGGCGATCTCGTCCCAGGCCACCGGGCTGTACTGGCCGTTGGAGATGTCGAGCGGCCAATCGAGCGTCGGGTTCGGGCGCTTGGCCGGGGCGGAATGTGATTGCAGCGTCAGGGTCGCCGCGATCACGCAGGCGGCGGCCAGGCCTCCGCGGACGCTCAGCCCTCCGCGGGTGCTAGTGGGCACTACCCGTGCCAACCAGCTTCCAGTTCGGATCGCGCGAAGCGATATCGCGGGCGAACGTCCAGACATCCGTGATGTCAGTGACCTTGTCGGGATTTCCATCGACGATGGCGCCGGTCTTGTCGCGGGTGGCCGAGATCATCTGCGAGACGAACCGCACGCTGATCTGGGCGGCGCGCTCGCGCACGTCGGCGCCCACCAGCTCGGCCTTGTCGACCGAGACGAAGCGGGTCTCGGTCTTGCGCTCAAGCTTTTCGCGTTCCTTGATCGCCGATTCAAAGCTGTCATAGACTTCCGAGGACAACAGGTCCTTCAGCGCGCGGCGGTCGCCATTGGCGAATGCCAGCACGATCATCTCATAGGCGCTGCGGGCGCCGGCGATGAAGTGCTGCGGTTCGAACGCGGAGTCCTGCGCGGCGACGGCGTTGAGCCCGGCGGCGAGCGGCGTGCCCGGTTCGGCGACGTCCTTCCAGCGGTCGGTCGGCGGCACCACGTCGGCGGTCGGCGCCAGCGGCGCCTGGTCGATCACGTTGCCCGGCATCGGCACGATCGAATTGTCCTGCTTGCTCGGCAGCATGTCGCGCGCCGCGGCGCGGTCGAACGGCGGCCGCTCGCTGCCGGTGCGCTGGCCCAGCACGTTGCGCAAACGCAGGAAGATAAACACCGCGAGGGCAAGGAAGATAATGGTGTAAATATCCACGTCGCATTCGCTTTCTGGTCAGCGCCGGCCGCGGCCGGCGTGGCTCCGTCTCTTTGGAGAGGCGGCGTTTATGACGGCGAGGCTCGTTCTCACCATGTAGGCATGAACCGTGCCCAGCCAATGGCGCTTTTTGGCACAACCGGTCGGTTCGCCGAAGCCGGCAGCCGGTCAGGGGCGATGATTCCGCGCCGATTGTACGCGCTTTGGCGGAAGGGCGAAACCTGCTGATCCGACCAAAGCCTGGCGATCCGGGACGGTTGCGGAACCGGTCGGCCTGCCGCGCTTGTGGAGCGTTGCCGGGCTATGATAGCCACTCGGCCCGAAACAGCGCTGCGCTTCACGCAATGTCCGGCCGGTCGACCGCCGACATCGTCCCAGGAGGAATTGATGACCAACGGCAACGGCACCCCTCCCGCCGAGGGCGCCCCTCCGCAGCTCAACGTGCTGGCGCAATACACCAAGGACCTGTCGTTCGAAAACCCGAACGCGCCGGCCTCGCTGGCGCCGCAACAGCAGCAGCCGTCGATCAACATCCAGATCAATGTCAGCGCCAACAACGTCACCGAGAGCGAGTTCGAGGTGGTGCTGTCGATCGAAGGCAAGGCGGAGAACGCCGGCACGCTGATCTTCGGATTCGAGCTCGCCTATGCCGGGGTGTTCCGGATCCAGAACGTGCCGCAGGAAAACCTGCACCCGCTGGTGATGATCGAATGCCCGCGGCTGCTGTTTCCGTTCGCCCGCGAGATCATCGCCACGTCGGTGCGCGACGGCGGATTCCCGCCGCTGATGCTCGACCCGGTGGATTTCGTCGGGCTGTATCGCCAGAACATGGAACGCCAGGCCGCGGCGCAGACGAGCAAGCCGAGCTGAGGTCAGCCGCTCGTCACGCGCCGGCGAAGTAATCGTTCCAGACCGGCTTGTCGCCGAGCGTGGCGGCAAATGCGCGATGCGCGACGAGATCGTCCTCGCTGACGCGCGGCGCCAGCGCGATCACCCGTTGCCGCCGCGGCGCCTCGCCTTCCCGCATCGCCCGCGCGCTATGGGTCTCGGCCAGAACGAGCTGCGACTGCCGGGCGCCGATCAGGTCGATATAGACCTCGGCCAGCAATTCGGCGTCGAGCAGCGCGCCGTGCCTGGTGCGGCGCGAGTTGTCGATCGCGTAGCGCGAGCACAGGTCGTCGAGCCGGTTGGACACGCCGGGATGCTTGCGCCGCGCCAGCAGCAGGGTATCGACCAGGCGCTCGCGCGCGATCGGCGGCTTTGCGATCCGCGACAATTCGGCGTTGATGAAGGCGATGTCGAAGGCGGCGTTGTGGATCACCAGCGGCGTATCGGCGATGAACTCCAGAAAATCCTCCACCACATGCGCGAACAGCGGCTTGTCGGACAGGAACGCGGTCGACAGGCCGTGCACCGCGAACGCCTCCTGCGGCATCTCGCGTTCGGGATTGATGTGGCGGTGAAAGAACTGCCCGGTCGGCATCCGGTTGAAAATCTCGATGCAGCCGATCTCGACCAGCCGGTCGCCGCGCAGCGGATCGAGGCCGGTGGTTTCGGTATCGAGGATGATCTCGCGCATCGTGTCTGACCGTCAGGCGCGAATCACGGGCGCCGCCGCGGCATTGTAGCAGCCTCGGCGAGGATTTCGCGGATTCGCAGCCGCACCGGCTCCAGCCCGTCCGAGGTATCCACCACGAAATCGGCGCGGCGCCGCTTCTCGGCGTCGGGCAATTGCCGCGCCAGGATGGCGTCGAGCTTGTCGGGCGTCATGTTGTCGCGCGAAAGGATGCGCCGGCGCTGCACTTCGGGCGTGGTAGTGACGACGACCACGGCATCGACGCGGTTTTCGCCGCCGGTCTCGTACAGCAGCGGAACGTCGACGACCGCGACCGGCGCGCCGGATCGCTCTGCGTCGTCGAGAAACTTCTGGTGATAGGCCCGCAGCATCGGATGCACGATCTGTTCGAGCCGCTTCATCGCCGCCGGATCGTGCACCACCTGCGCGGAGAGTTTCGCGCGGTCGACCTTGCCGGCCATGGTGGTGCCGGGAAACGCCGCCTCGATGACCGGCGCGGCCTCGTTGTCATAGATCAGATGCACGGTGGCATCGGCGTCGTACACCGGCACGCCGGCCTCCGCGAACAGTTTCGCGGTGGTGGATTTCCCCATTCCGATCGAGCCCGTCAGTCCGAGAACGCGCACCGCTTGATCCTTCAGGCCAGCAATTTCTGCCGGCGCAGGAAAGCCAGCAGCGGCAGCAGCGGCAGGCCGAGGATGGTGAAGTGATCGCCGTCGATGGCTTCGAACAGATGCACGCCGAGCCCTTCAAGCTGATAGGCACCGACGCTCGATAGCACGCCGTCACCGGCGGCATCGAGATAGACGCGGATCGCCTCGCCGGCAAGCGGCCGCATCGTCATCCGCGCGACCGCCGTTTCGGCGAACAATGTTTCGCCGTCCCGCACGACCGTGACCGCCGAATGCAGGTGATGGACCTGGCCCGACAGCGCGCGGAGCTGCTCGGCCGCCTCGGCGCGGCCGGAGGGTTTGCTGAACAGCCGATCGCCGAGCGCGAGCGTCTGGTCGGCGCCGATCACCAAACGCCCGGCATGGCGCAACGAGACGTCGAGCGCTTTGGCCTGCGCCAGATGGACGGCGATCGCGCCGGGCGATGTCAGGCCGGAAGCGTTCTGAATTGCGCGTTCGTCGATCGCGGCGGGGATCGCTTCGCAGGCAAGCCCGGCATTGCCGAGCAGCGTCCGCCGTGCACGGCTTTGCGACGCCAGAATCGGCGGCTGCGACCCGAGCCACAGCGTCATTCCGCCAGCCTTTGGCGCTGCCGGTCGGCCAGCAGCTTCATGATCGCCGCCGCGGTTTCCTCGATCGAGCGCCGCGTCACTTCGAGCAGCGCCCAGCCGTATTTCGCGCTGAGCCGCCGCGCGAACGACACTTCGTCGGCGACCGATTGCCGGTCGATATAGGTCTCGTTGCCGGTGCCGGCGCCGAGGCTGAGCAGCCTGTTCTGCCGCACCTGGATGAGCCGCTCCGGCGTGGCATGGAGGCTGACGACCAGCGGCTTGGTCAGCGTCTCGAGCTGGTGCGGGATCATGATGCCGGGCACCAACGGAACGTTGGCGGTGCGGATGCCGCGATTGGCGAGATAGATCGAGGTCGGCGTCTTGGAGGTGCGCGACACGCCGACCAGCACGACGTCGGCATCTTCCAGCCCTTCGACGTGCTGGCCGTCGTCATGCATCATCGAATAGTTCAGCGCGTCAATGCGCTTGAAGTATTCCGCGTTCAGCGTGTGCTGCGCGCCGACCCGTCCGGTGGTCGCGGCGCCGAGATAAGCCTGGAACAACTGCATCACCGGGCCGATGATCGACAGGCTCGGGCTGTTGATCTCCTGGCACTTGGCTTCCAGCCGCCCGACCAGATCCTTCTCCAGCAACGTGAACAGCACGATGCCCGGTGATTCCTCGATCTCGCTCAGCACGCGGTCGAGCTGCTTCTGGCTGCGCACCAGCGGATAGACGTGTTCGACCGCGGTGACGTTGGCATATTGCGCGGCGACGGCGCGCGACACGGTGATCAGCGTCTCGCCGGTCGAATCGGACACCAGATGAAGATGGAAATAGCTGCCTTCGGTCGGCATCGAGACCCTGTATATCCTGTGAAGAGCTGTGGGGCTGCAGCCGGGTTGCGGCGCCTGAAGCGGCGCGCCCGGGATAACCCGGTTTTTTCTTCACAGGCCTCGCGCGAGAAACATCGTCGACGTCGTATGCGATGTTAGCGGGGGAATGTGGACTTGTCTCTTGATAAAGCGCCGCGCGCCGACGCCAAGCCTCTGGCACGCACGCATAATATCTCGACGGGCGTGGTCGGCGATGGCGTGTGGATGATGTGGATGATCTTGTCGGGAACGCCGGCGGTGCGTTGCGCCACCGAAATCCACCGTTACCCAGACTCTGACCTTAAGAATCTAAACTAGTTTAGGTGGAGAAAGAGTGGGTCGGTAAAACTCGGACGCCCGCATCGATAAGCGGCGTGCTAGTGAAGCGTTCCCGGTGCGATCGGGAAAATTCCGCCGACAGCCCCAGCCGAAACGACGATCGATGTATCTCTGGATCAAGGCGCTGCACGTGATCGCGGTGATCTCCTGGATGGCCGGGATGCTCTATCTGCCGCGGCTGTTCGTGTACCACTGCGCAGCGGAGACCGGATCGACGCAATCGGAAACCTTCAAGCTGATGGAGCGGCGGCTCTACCGCGCGATCATGACGCCGGCGATGATCTTGTCGTGGATTTGCGGGCTTTATCTCGTGGTCGACGGCGACTGGCTGAAACAGCCCTGGCTGCACGGCAAGCTCACGGCGGTGATGCTGATGACCGGGGTGCATTTTTTCTTTGGCCGCTGCGTGCGGGATTTCGCCGCCGACGCCAACCGGCGATCGAGTAAATTCTATCGCCTTTTCAATGAAATACCGACCGTGTTGATGATCGCCGCGGTGATTTTCGTGATCGTCAAGCCGTTCTAGGCTGCGCGCCTTGCGGCGTCTGCGCGGCGGCAAACCTCGCAGCTTTGGTCCGGACGTCTTGCGTCGAGGCTTGCGATTTTCTATATTGCCGACATCCCACCCATGCCGGCGGATGTGGTCGCGACCAGGTTTCGTATTGAACCGGCCGCCGCATCAGGTTTGAAGCCTCCCGCACTGACCTGCTGACGACGTCATTCCGAAGACATGCGGCCCTCTCGATGCTTCGGCATCCCGCGATTGCTTCCACCTCGCCGACCCCTCCCCATTCGATCCACAGGACCACCCCAATGCGGGAAATGAAGCTTCAAGACCTCAAGGCGAAGACGCCGGCAGAACTGGTGTCGTTCGCCGAAGAATTAGGGGTCGAAAATGCCAGCACCATGCGCAAGCAGGAACTGATGTTCGCGAGTCTGAAGCAGCTCGCCATCAAGGAAACCGACATCATCGGCGAGGGCGTCGTCGAAGTGCTCTCCGACGGCTTCGGATTTTTGCGCTCGCCCGACGCGAACTATCTGCCTGGCCCCGACGACATCTACGTCTCGCCGTCGCAGATTCGCCGCTTCGGCCTGCGCACCGGCGACACCATCGAAGGCCACATCCGCAGCCCGAAGGAAGGCGAACGCTATTTCGCGCTGCTCAAGGTCAATACGCTGAATTTCGAGGATCCGGAGAAATCGCGGCACAAGGTCAATTTCGACAATCTGACGCCGCTGTTTCCCGATCAGCGCTTCCGCCTCGAACTGGAGGATTCCACGCGCAAGGACCTGTCCGCGCGGGTGATCGACATCGTCGCCCCGATCGGCAAGGGCCAGCGCGCGCTGATCGTAGCGCCGCCGCGCACCGGCAAGACCGTGCTGATGCAGAACATCGCGCATTCGATCACCGCCAACCATCCGGAATGCTATCTGATCGTACTGCTGATCGACGAGCGGCCTGAAGAAGTCACCGACATGCAGCGCTCGGTGAAGGGCGAAGTTGTTTCATCGACGTTCGACGAGCCCGCGGTGCGTCACGTCCAGGTCGCCGAGATGGTGATCGAGAAGGCCAAGCGCCTGGTCGAACACGGCCGCGACGTGGTGATCCTGCTGGACTCGATCACGCGCCTGGGGCGCGCCTACAACACCGTGGTGCCGTCCTCCGGCAAGGTGCTGACCGGCGGCGTCGACGCCAACGCGCTGCAGCGGCCGAAGCGTTTTTTCGGCGCCGCGCGCAACATCGAGGAGGGCGGCTCGCTCACCATCATCGCGACCGCGCTGGTCGATACCGGCTCGAGGATGGACGAAGTGATCTTCGAGGAATTCAAGGGCACCGGCAATTCGGAATTGATCCTGGACCGCAAGGTGTCCGACAAGCGCACCTTCCCGGCGATCGACATCTCGCGTTCGGGCACCCGCAAGGAAGAGCTGATCACCGATCCGCAGCTCCTGAAGAAGATGTACGTGCTGCGCCGGATCCTCAATCCGATGGGCACGATGGACGCGATCGACTTCCTGCTCGACAAGCTGCGCAACACCAAGAACAACTCGGAATTCTTCGACTCGATGAATACTTGATTTTTGGGGATTTGGAATTGGTTGTCATCGCCCGCGGAGGCGGGCGATCCAGTAAACGCCGGCGAGGATGCCTTTCGCGAACGCGTTTACTGGCTCGCCCGGTCGAGGACAGTGAACCTTGTCCGCAACATGATATCATTGCGTCTCGTTCTCCGTCCGCGCCTGATAGGCCATGCACCCGCGCGACCAGACGATTTTTGCCTTGTCATCCGGCCGGCCGCCGGCCGCGATCGCGATCGTGCGGGTCTCCGGCCCTCGCGCAAATGCGGCGATGCAGCTTCTCGCGGGCCGGATTTCACCTCCGCGGATTGCCTCGCGCGCGCTGTTATCCGATCTAAATCAAAGACCTATCGATGATGCGGTTATTTTGTGGTATCCCGGCCCGAAAAGCGCGACCGGCGAGGATGTCGCGGAATTCCACATCCATGGCGGCCGTGCGGTGCTCGCCGCGCTCGTCGCCGCGCTGTCGTCGCTCGACGGCCTGCGGCCCGCGGAGCCCGGCGAGTTCACCCGCCGCGCCTTCGAGAACGGCAAGCTCGATCTGACCGAAGCCGAGGGCCTGGACGATCTCATCCACGCCGACACCGACCGCCAGCGCCGCCAGGCGTTGCGCCAGCTCAACGGCCTGCTCGGCGACAGAGCGCGCGACTGGCGGGCCCGGATCATCGCGGTGTCGGCGATGGTCGAGGCCGGCATCGACTTTCCCGATGAGGCCGACGTGCCGGCCGATTTGACGGCGCCGGCGCTGCGGGAGATCACACGGCTGCATGGCGAAATCGAGGAAGTGCTTGCGGCGCAGGGACGAAGCGAACGGCTGCGCGACGGGATGGTGGTCGCGATCGCCGGTCCGCCGAATGTCGGTAAATCCACGCTGATCAACCTTTTGGCGCGGCGCGACGTCGCGATCGTCTCGCCGCAGGCCGGCACCACGCGCGACGTGATCGAGGCGCAGCTCGATCTCGACGGCTATCCGGTGACGGTGATCGACACCGCCGGCATCCGCGACACCGACGATCCGGTCGAACGCGAGGGCGTGCGCCGCGCGCGCGTCCGCGCGGCCGATGCCGATCTTGTATTATGGCTGACCGACCGCGACGGCGACGCGCCGACGCTCGATGGCGCCGCGCCGGTGTGGATCGTCCGCAACAAGATCGATCTCGATCCCCGGAATTTCGCTGCGGCAGGCTTGAGAATCGATGCGGCAAAGCCGCGGCAGGCGGGACCGGCCGTTGCGACGGAATTGCGGCAAGCAGACTTCGATCACCGCAGGGCGATTTCCGCCGCGCGTGGCGATGGCATGCCGGAGCTGATCGCCGCTTTGATCGCGTTTGCCGGGGATCATTTCGGCGCGGGTGAATCGGGCCTGATCACGCGGCAGCG
>CAXUBE010000078.1:9684-10082 GCA_964249215.1 uncultured Rhodopseudomonas sp.
GTGATGTTGCGCACGGCGGCAGATATGTTGCAGCGCAGCATAAGCGTCGCCGGACTTGGCGACGAGTTGATCGCTGAAGAATTGCGCGCCGCGGCGGATTGCCTCGGCCGCCTGCTCGGACGTGTGGATGTCGAGGATGTGCTGGACTCGATTTTTCGCGAATTCTGTATCGGGAAATAATAATTCTTCATTCATTATTTGAATAGGGGCGATTTCACGTGAAACATGCTTTCCGCTTTTGCAATCCGGAGCTAGAACTGCGCCATGCAGGCATATGATGTGATCGTGATCGGCGGCGGCCATGCCGGCTGCGAGGCGGCTGCCGGAGCCGCCCGGATCGGCGCCCGCACCGCGCTGGTCACGCATTCGGTCGCGACCATTGGCGCCATGTCCTGCAA
>CAXUBE010000079.1:0-10078 GCA_964249215.1 uncultured Rhodopseudomonas sp.
GCCTGTGGGACAGTCCGCGGGTGTTTGCCAGCCCCGCATTGCAGGGCGGCATCTATGCGGCGCCCGACCCGGCCGGCTTCCGCGCGTTCTCGGCACGCTACCGCGCGCGCTACGGCGCCGACCCGGTCCGCACGGCGACGCTGGCCTATGACGCGGTCGCGCTGGTCGCGGCGCTGGCGCGCACCCAGGGCGGCCAGCGTTTCGCGCCGGAGGTGCTGACCAATACGTCGGGCTTTGCCGGCATCGACGGGCTGTTCCGCTTCCGCGCCGACGGCACCAATGAGCGCGGCCTTGCGATCATGAAGGTGGGTTCGGGCGGCGGCACGCCGGTCGCGGGATCGCCGAAAAGCTTCGGGGCGTAGCAACGTTAAGCCGCGAGATCGGCGACCACGGCGTCCAGCACCGGAAAGCCGTCCTTGGTGACCCGCAGCCGGCCGTCGGCCCCGACCGCGATGGCGCCCTCCTCGCGCAGAATTGCGATCCGCTTCGGATCGAGCGCGCGGCCGGACAGCGCCTGATAGCGCCGCGGGTCGATGCCTTCCGCCAGCCGCAGGCCCATCAGCAGGAATTCGTCGGCGCGCTCTTCGCTGTTGAGCCGCTCGTCGAGGGTGACGCCGTGGCCGGTGGCCTCGACCCGCAACAACCAGCTCTCCGGGCGTTTCTCGGTGGCGATCGCATGGCGCTTGCCGGCGATGTCGAGCCGTCCATGCGCGCCCGGGCCGATGCCGGCATATTCCTCGCCGCGCCAATAGACGAGGTTGTGTTTGCACTGCGCGCCGTCGCGGGCGTGGTTGGAAATCTCGTAAGACGGCAGGCCATGTTGCGCACAGACCTCCTGCGTCACATCATACAGCGCACGCGCCACGTCCTCGTTGGGCGTTTTCAGTTTGCCGGCGGCATGCAGGCCGAAGAACGGCGTGCCCTCCTCAATGGTGAGCTGATACAGCGACAGATGTTCGGCGGCCTCGGAGATCGCGAGTTTGAGTTCGTCCGTCCACATCGCGGGCGTCTGATCGGGCCGCGCATAGATCAGGTCGAACGAGTAGCGTTCGAACACCGCGCGCGCGATCGCCACTGCATCCAGCGCCTCGCGCGCGCTGTGCAGCCGTCCCAGCATCTTCAACGACACATCGTCGAGCGCCTGCACGCCGAGCGACACGCGGTTGACGCCGGCGGTGCGATAGCCCTTGAAGCGCGTCGCTTCGACCGACGTCGGATTGGCTTCGAGCGAGACTTCGACATCGTCAGCCACGCGCCAGTGCTTGCCGATCGAATCCAGAATCGATCCGACGG
Organism: uncultured Rhodopseudomonas sp.; assembly: GCA_964249215.1. Taxonomy (GTDB): domain Bacteria; phylum Pseudomonadota; class Alphaproteobacteria; order Rhizobiales; family Xanthobacteraceae; genus CAXUBE01. The sequence continues at coordinate 1,294 of CAXUBE010000079.1, forward strand.
TTGACGGCTCCATCAGCGACGGGGTACCGCCGCCGAGGAAGATCGACGACACGGTGCGTCCGGGCGTGCGCTCGGCGGTGGTTTCGATCTCGCGTGCAAAGGCGGCGGCAAACCGCGGCTGATCGATCGCGGCATGGCGGACGTGGCTGTTGAAATCGCAATAGGGGCATTTCGAGAGGCAGAACGGCCAGTGGATGTAGACGCCGAAGGCGTTGTCGTCATCAGCGCCCAAGGCACATCTCCGCGAGCTTGACGAACGCTTTCGCACGATGCGACAGGCCGAGGCCGAGCGGCGGCAGGCCGTGCTTCTCGATCGACGTCATCTCGCCGAAGGTGCGGCCATGCCCGTCCGGCAGGAATATCGGATCGTAGCCGAACCCGGCGTCGCCGCGCGGCGGCCAGACCAGCGCGCCGTGCGCATGCGCCTCGACTTCCGCGAGGTGACCGTCGGGCCAGGCGACGCACAACGCGGAAACGAAATGCGCGCGACGTTGCGCGGGGGTGGTCGCGCCGCGCTCCTGCAGCAGGCGTTCGATGCGCGTCATCGCCGGGGTGAAGTCCTTGCTCGCGCCGGCCCAGCGCGCCGAATAGATGCCGGGCGCGCCGTCGAGCGCATCGACCACCAGGCCGGAATCATCCGCGAACGCCGGAAGCTGGGTTGCTTGCGCTGCGGCGATGGCCTTGATGGCGGCGTTGGCTTTGAACGTATCGCCTGTTTCGTCCGGCTCATCCAGACCGAGCTCGCCCGCCGATACCGCGTCGATGCCATAGGGCGACAGCAATTCGCGCATCTCGGCGAGTTTGCCGGGATTGTGGGTCGCGATCACAAGCTTGCCGCTGATTCGGCGGTGGGAGGTCATGATGAGAGTCTATCGGCAACAACGAGTCTTGTCGTCCCCGCGAAGGCGGGGACCCAGTACGCCGCGCGCTGTCGTTTGGCGGAGCGCATCGACCTCAAATCGCGGGCGCCGCGATTGCTAAGTCCCCGCTTCGCGGGAACGACGGCCCGCTGGCTGGATAGCTGCGCTTTACAGGCAGATTTACGCCACCGCCATCTTCTGCAGGTCTACCAGCCGCGCGACGCCCTTTTGCGCGAGCGCGATCAGCGCCATGAATTCGTCGTGCGTGAAAGGCGTCTTTTCGGCGGTGCCCTGCACCTCGATGATGCGCCCGTCGCCGGTCATCACGAAATTGGCGTCGGTGTCGGCTTCTGAATCCTCGGCGTAGTCGAGATCGAGCACCGGCGTGCCGTGATAGATGCCGCAGGAGACCGCGGCGACGTTGTCGCGCAGCACGTTCTTGCTGTGCTTGAACATGCTGCGGCTCTTCATCCAGGCGATGCAATCGGCCAACGCGACCCAGGCGCCGGTGATCGACGCGGTGCGGGTGCCGCCATCGGCCTGGATCACGTCGCAATCGACCGTGATCTGGCGCTCGCCGAGCGCTTCGAGATCGACGGCCGCGCGCAGCGAGCGTCCGATCAGCCGCTGGATTTCCACCGTGCGGCCGCCCTGCTTGCCGGCGGCGGCCTCGCGGCGGGTCCGCTCCAGCGTGGCGCGCGGCAGCATGCCGTATTCCGCGGTGACCCAGCCGCGGCCCTGGCCCTTCAGCCATGGCGGCAGCCGTTCCTCGAGCGTCGCCGTCACCAGCACGTGGGTGTCGCCGAATTTCACCATGCAGGAGCCTTCGGCATATTTGACGACGCCGCGCTCCAGCGACACGGCGCGCAGTTCATCGGGCGCACGGCGGCTTGGCCGCATGGGTGTTCTCCGGCAAGTCAGGGGGAATTTCGTCAGCTCGCGGCGCTTTTAGGAGCGCGGACGGCCAGCGGCAAGCCTCGTGCGCGCCCACGCAAGCGGATCATGCTTGTATCTCGCCCGCCGAGACGACAAATTGAAGCCCAGACGCGAGGGAAACCGCGATGACCGACACGACCCAAGGTTTCGATCCGGCCAAAGCCCAGGCTCAGGAATGGGCTCACGTCCTGCGTATGCAGGAAGAGACGCGCAAATTCGTTGCCGAACAGCACAAACTGATTGCCGAAACCGGCAAGCTAAGCGCCGAAGCCGGCAAGCTGGCTGCCGAGGCAGCGAAATTCTCACGCGACCGCGACCTTGCGCCTTGGCAGATCGCCTTCGGCGGAATGGCCGCCGGCGCGGCCTTGGTCGGCGCGACCGCCGCCTTCATCAAGATATTCGGATGACCGGGCATCTCGACGACTGCTTGTCGCCGCGGGCTGCGAATATGAATGCGATGACCATCTGACAGGAACAAGACTTTGGCCCATCACGATCCAATCGGCCTGATCGCGCCGCATGCCGGGCTCGCCCAGCTCAACGAGCGCTCCAGGGAGATTTTCCGCCAGATCGTCGAGAGCTATCTCGCCACCGGCGAGCCGGTCGGGTCGCGCAACGTGTCGCGGCTGATCACCGTGCCGCTGTCGCCGGCCTCGGTCCGCAACGTGATGTCGGACCTCGAGCAGCTCGGCCTGATCTACGCCCCGCATACCTCCGCCGGGCGGTTGCCGACCGAGCTCGGGCTGCGCTTCTTCGTCGATGCGCTGATGCAGGTCGGCGACCTCACCGAACCGGAGCGGCAATCGATCCAGGCGCAGCTCACCTCGGTCGGCAAGACCCAGTCGGTGGAAACCGCGCTCGGCGAGGCGCTGACGCGGCTGTCCGGCCTGACCCGCGCCGCCGCCGTGGTGCTGACCGCAAAATCCAATGCACGGCTGAAGCATATCGAATTCGTCCGGCTGGAGCCGGAGCGCGCGCTGGCGGTGCTGGTCGCCGAAGACGGCCAGGTGGAAAACCGCGTGCTGATGCTGCCGCCCGGCGTCCCGAGCTCGGCGCTGACAGAGGCGTCGAACTTCCTCAACGCGCGGATTCGCGGCCGCACGCTGGCGGAAGCCCGGCTCGAGCTTGAAACGCTGCTGACGCAGGATCGCACCGAGCTCGACCAGTTGACGCAGAAGGTCATCGCCGCGGGCATCGCGAGCTGGTCGGGCGGCGATTCCGACGACCGGCGGCTGATCGTGCGCGGCCACGCCAATCTGCTGGAGGATCTGCACGCGCTCGACGACCTCGAGCGGGTGCGGCTGCTGTTCGACGATCTCGAAACCAAACGCGGCGTGATCGACCTGCTCGGCCGCGCCGAGCGCGCCGAGGGCGTGCGGATCTTCATCGGCTCGGAAAACAAGCTGTTCTCGCTGTCCGGCTCGTCCACCATCATCGCGCCCTACAGCGACGCCTCCGGGCATATCGTCGGCGTGCTCGGCGTGATCGGTCCGACCCGGCTGAACTACGCCAGGGTGATCCCGATGGTCGACTACGCCGCCCGCATCGTCAGCCGGATGCTGGCCGGCTGATCCGCTCGCGCTTGATTTCCGGCCCGCAAACACGATATCCCGGCCAGCCCCGCCATCGAGCCGTCGATTATCCCAGAAGGTAGCGTGATGACCGATTCCAACGGACACAAGGATCATCCGGAACAGACGCCGCAGCCCGGCGAGCCGGTGGTGTCCAAGCCCTACATCATGCCCGACGATCCGGAGCCCGGATCGAACGAAATGCTGGTGAAGGAGGCCGCCGACTCCCGCGACAAGATGCTGCGCACACTGGCGGAGATGGAAAATCTGCGCAAGCGCACCAGCCGCGAAGTGGCGGACGCCCGCATCTACGGCATCACCGGATTTGCGCGCGACGTGCTCGACATCGCCGACAATCTGCAGCGCGCGCTCGACGCCGTCCCGGCCGAAGCCCGCGCCGCGGCCGACCCGCAGCTCAAGGGCCTGATCGAGGGCGTTGAACTCACCGAGCGCTCGCTACTCAACGCGCTGGAGAAAAACGGCGTGAAGAAGTTCGATCCGTCCGGCGAGAAGTTCGATCCGAATTTCCAGCAGGCGATGTACGAGGTGCCGGATTCCTCGGTGCCCGCCGGCACCGTGGTGCAGGTGGTGCAGGCCGGCTTCACCATCGGCGAGCGGGTGCTGCGCCCGGCGCTGGTCGCGGTATCGAAGGGCGGTGCCAGGGTTGCTGCGTCGGAGTAGATTTTCCGACCACGTTTCGGCATTCTCAGCGGTCACCCTCCGCGAAGGCGCAGGGCCCGGCATTCCAAAGCGCTCGCGGTGTATTGTTAGCGGCATGGATTACCGGATCGTCCGGTCGAGCCGGACGATGACGGATCAATCCGATCTAGGCCGCCAGATCGCCGGACTGGATCCGCTTCACGCCGGCCTTCGCCATGTCGGTCCAGGCCTTGGCCAGCGAGCCCTGATTGTCGATGCCGCGGCAGGCGTCCTCGATCACATAGGTCTCGAACCCGGCCTTGCGCGCGTCCATCGCCGTCCACGCCACGCAGAAATCGGTCGCGAGGCCCGCGACGAACACGCGCTGCAGCTTGCGCGCCTTGAGGTAGCTCGACAGCCCGGTGGTTGTCTTGCCGTCGGCCTCGGTGAAGGCCGAGTAGCTGTCGACCTCCTTGTGGAAGCCTTTGCGGATGATCAGTTCGGCCTGCGGAATCGCCAGGTCCTTCGACAACCCCGCGCCGTCGGTGCCCTGCACGCAATGATCCGGCCACAGCACCTGCTTGCCGTAGTCGAGATCGATAGTTTCGAACGGCTTTTTGCCGCCATGGCTCGATGCGAACGAGACGTGGCCCGCGGTGTGCCAGTCCTGCGTCATCACCACATTGGCGAAATTCCTGGCGAGCTGATTGATGACCGGCACCACCTTGTCGCCGTCCTTCACCGCGAGGCTGCCGCCCGGCAGGAAGCAGTTCTGCACGTCGATCACCAGCAGCACCGAATTGGCGTCGATCGCGATCCTGCCTGCGGCGAACGACGCCCGCGGCAAGGCCGCCATCGCCGCGAGCGCACCGAGACCGTTGATGACGTGGCGTCTGTCGAGCATCGCTGCCTCCCCGCGTGAACCGCTCCCAGCAGATCAGCTTGGCCGCGCGAGGTAAAGTCCGACCTTGGTCGGTGGATATGCGGCGGCTAGCGCGACTTGATGCCGTCGCGCACCGTGCGGAAGCGCGGAAACGCCGTCGCCCATTGATCGCGCGGCGCGCTGGCGATGATGTTGAGCGCGGCGTTGGCGCCGCCGAACCGCAGCCACTGCACCACCGTCACCGGGGTGTTGTCCTTGCCGCTGGTGGCGTCGATGCGGGTCTCGTAGCCCGGCGCGCCTTCGATGCGGATCGGCTCCGACATCGTGACCCGTGCGTCGCGCAGGCCGGGGATCACCGACGCGGTCTGCTGCGCGAACCGGCCGCGGTCGGCGGCGTTTTCCGGCGCGGCGCCGACTAGGCCGAGCACCATGAAGGGGGCGGCCTCGATTCCCGTGTTCTCGTTGCCGTCGGCGAGGATGATCGCGGCGCCCGGCGCCAGCATGCGTACCATCTTGAAGTCGCCGAGCTCGCTGATCCGGAACGGCATCATCGCGAGCTGTTCCTCGACCGGCACTTCGGACCGCACCGCGACGGTGGCGAGCATCCTGCGCACCGCGTCGTCGGAATAGGCCTTCGTTTCGGCCTCCAGGACCTGCACCGCGACGTAGCCGGAAAAATTCTGTCCCCCGGCCACGATCATCGAGTAGCGGCGGACATTGTCGGGGCCGTCCTTGCCGTTTTCGGTGGTGTAGTAGCCTTTGCCCGCGCGCGTATCGATGGCTTCCGGCTTGATGCCGGCGGCGCCGCCGGCCGCGCTCTTCACCGCGGATTCGACCTCGCCGAACGCGGCACCCGGCAACTCGGCCATCAGGACCTTGACGTTGTGGTTGGCGGTCTCGAAGCCGACGAATGTCGCGGCCGGCTCCAGCCCGTCCATCGGCGTCACGCCGACCCGGATGCCGCGCGGAAAGATCGGATCGGCGGCCAGCGCCGGTCCCGCGGCGGCGGCGATCGCCACCACCGCAAACAGCCGCGCGGCGAGATTTTTCAGGACCGGATAGTTCATGATTTGCCTACTGGATCTGCAACGCGGCCGTTCGAGGTCTGTCGTCATCGGCGAAGACGAGCGCGCGATCGGCCGAAACGTTCGACCGTCCTTCGCCGTCCATGGCACCAGATCAACTCCTGACACCGCGTCAAGCCGCAAATCAATTCCGGCACGTGGTCTGCCGACGCCGAACCTCGCAGGCGGAGCCGAAAAACCGGTGCCGCGACGCGTTGCGGGAATGGTCAAACCGCAGGTTTTCATCAATGTTTTCGTGAGGCGGGGCCGGTTACGGTCCTTGCGGGCTTCACCCCCTGTCCTATATGAGGCTCACCACAAGAAATCGCGACTATTTGATATCTGGGGGTTTGGGTTGGTGCGCCGTCAGGGCCCGGCCGACCTGCCGCAAAAAGAAGGATATGAGGACCATGGGAAAGGTCATTGGGATCGATCTCGGCACCACGAATTCGTGCGTCGCCGTAATGGACGGCAAATCGCCGAAGGTCATCGAGAACGCCGAGGGCATGCGCACGACGCCGTCGATCGTCGCGTTCAGCAATGACGGCGAGCAACTGGTCGGCCAGCCGGCGAAGCGCCAGGCGGTGACCAACCCCGAGCGAACCTTCTTCGCGGTGAAGCGCCTCGTCGGCCGCCGCTACGACGACCCGATGGTCGAGAAGGACAAGAAGCTCGTCCCCTACAAGATCGTCAAGGCGTCCAACGGCGATGCCTGGGTCGAAGCCGACGGCAAGACCTATTCGCCCTCGCAGGTTTCGGCCTTCATCCTGCAGAAGATGAAGGAGACCGCCGAAGCGCATCTCGGCCAGAAGGTCGACCAGGCGGTGATCACCGTCCCGGCCTATTTCAACGACGCCCAGCGCCAGGCCACCAAGGACGCCGGCAAGATCGCCGGCCTCGAAGTGCTGCGCATCATCAACGAGCCGACCGCGGCGGCGCTGGCCTACGGCCTCGACAAATCCAAGAGCGGAACCATCGCGGTCTACGACCTCGGCGGCGGCACCTTCGACGTCTCGATCCTGGAGATCGGCGACGGCGTGTTCGAGGTGAAGTCGACCAATGGCGACACCTTCCTGGGCGGCGAAGACTTCGACATGCGCCTCGTCAGCTACCTCGCCGACGAGTTCCAGAAGGAGCAGGGCATCAACCTGCGCAACGACAAGCTCGCGCTGCAGCGCCTGAAGGAGGCCGCCGAAAAAGCCAAGATCGAATTGTCCTCGACGACGCAGACCGAAATCAACCTGCCGTTCATCACGGCCGACCAGTCCGGGCCGAAGCATCTGACCATGAAGCTGACGCGCGCCAAATTCGAGGCGCTGGTCGATGACCTCGTGCAGAAGACCGTCGAGCCTTGCCGCAAGGCATTGAAGGACGCAGGCCTCACCGCCGGCGAAATCGGCGAAGTGGTGCTGGTCGGCGGCATGAGCCGCATGCCGAAGGTGCAGGAAGTCGTGAAGCAGTTGTTCGGCAAGGAGCCGCACAAGGGCGTCAATCCGGACGAAGTGGTCGCGATCGGCGCGGCGATCCAGGCCGGCGTGCTGCAGGGCGACGTCAAGGACGTGCTACTGCTCGACGTGACGCCGCTGTCGCTCGGCATCGAAACGCTGGGCGGCGTGTTCACCCGCATCATCGAGCGCAACACCACGATCCCGACCAAGAAGGGCCAGGTGTTCTCGACCGCCGAAGACAATCAGAACGCCGTCACCATCCGCGTCTTCCAGGGCGAGCGCGAAATGGCCGCCGACAACAAGATTCTCGGCCAGTTCGACCTGATGGGAATTCCGCCGTCGCCGCGCGGCATGCCGCAGATCGAGGTCACGTTCGACATCGACGCCAACGGCATCGTCAACGTCTCCGCCAAGGACAAGGCGACCGGCAAGGAACAGCAGATCCGCATCCAGGCGTCGGGCGGATTGTCGGAGGGCGACATCGATAAGATGGTCAAGGACGCCGAGGCCAACGCGGCCGACGACAAGAAGCGTCGCGAGGCGGTCGACGCCAAGAACCACGCCGACGCGCTGGTGCATTCCACCGAGAAGGCTCTCGCCGAGCATGGCGCCAAGGTCGAGGACAGCGAGCGCCGCAGCATCGAGGACGCGCTGAGCGATCTGCGCGAAGCCCTCAAGGGCGACGACGCCGAGGCGATCAAGGCCAAGACCAACACGCTGGCGCAGGCGTCGATGAAGCTCGGCGAGGCGATGTACAAGCAACAGGCCGAAAGCGACGCGGCGCGCGACGCCGCCAAGGATGACGTCGTCGACGCCGAGTTCACCGAGGTCGACGACGACAAAAACAAGAAGAAGTCGGCGTAAGACGTCGCGATCGCTGTGACGGATTGGATCAAACATTCGCGGACTGTTCCCTCCCCCCTTGAGGGGGAGAAGATCGGCGACGCATGTGGTATCAACTTGCACGGCGTGGTCCCCGCGAAAGCGGGGACCCATGCGCCGTGCCGTCCCGTTTCGGCAAAGTGGTTGATGCCTTCTGAAATCACCGAGGTCAGGGGTTATGGGTCCTCGCTTTCGCGGGGACGACTCGCGGAATGGCCATCCGACACGCCAGCCGTTTGATAGAGACGTTCGCTCATGTCCACCAAACGCTGCTACTACGAAACCCTCGAAGTCGAGCGCACCGCCGACGACGGCACGCTGAAGGCGGCGTTTCGCAAGCTGGCGATGAAGTGGCATCCCGACCGCAATCCGGGCGATGCTTCCAGCGAGGTCAAATTCAAGGAAATCAACGAGGCCTATGAGGTCCTGAAGGACGGCGACAAGCGCGCCGCCTATGACCGTTTCGGCCATGCCGCGTTCGAGCAGGGCCATGGTGGCGGCG
>CAXUBE010000080.1:0-10048 GCA_964249215.1 uncultured Rhodopseudomonas sp.
GATCAGCGCGACGGTCGCTTCGCCGCGCGCGATGCGCTGCGCGGCTTCGTGAATGAAGCGGACCGGGCTCTCGCCGCCGACCGGACCGTAACAGGCATGCGCGGGCGTGATGCCGAGCCGCGCGCCGAGTTCCGCCGCGGGATCGTGGTAGCGCCAGCTCACAAAATTGACGATGTCGAGCGAATCGACCTCGCGCAGCAGCGCCGTACCGCTATCGGCGCCGGCGCGGCGGATCGCCGCCTCCAGCAGCGCCAGCGGCTCCAGAGCGGAGGCGATCCCGGCGGGACGATCGGCGATCTCGCCGATCCCGACGATCACCGGAATGCGCTCGGGCGCTACGTCACGATGAGCCATGCTATCCTGGCAAAGCAACCGGCGATGACGGCGACGCGGCCGGCGAGATCGAAAAAGCCCATCGCGAATTTTCCCGAAGCGTTTCCATCTGCGGCGGCACGCGCTACACACCTGCCGGCGAGGGTCGGCGCCCGGCCGCGACCATGGACAAGCCGGCGCGAAAAATCAAATATGGCGCGAGCCAGTTTCACACCGCGGAATGAACACGCGGAATCCGGATCACGAGGAAACCATGCAATTCAATCACGTCACGCTCGATTTCGACGGCGCCGTCGCCATCCTGAAACTCGATCATCAGGAGGTGATGAACGCGGTCTCGATCGACATGCTGCATGCGCTCGGCGAGGCGCTCGACGCGATCGACGAGAAGCGCGCCGAGGTGCGCTGCCTGGTGCTCACCGGCGCGGGGCGGGCGTTCTGCACCGGCGCCAATCTTCAGGGCCGCAACGCCAACAGCAATATGAGCACCGGCAAGGGCGCCGGCGCCGCGCTGGAGACCGCGTTTCATCCCTTCCTGCGCCGGCTGCGCAAGCTGCATTGCCCGATCGTCACCTCGGTGAACGGCCCCGCGGCCGGCGCCGGCATGAGCTTCGCGCTGATGGGCGACATGATCCTGTGCGCGCGTTCGTCGTATTTCCTGCAGGCGTTCCGGCGGATCGGCCTGGTGCCGGATTGCGGATCGACCTGGCTGCTGCCGCGCGTGATCGGGAAGGCGCGCGCGCTGGAACTGTCGCTGCTCGGCGAGAAGCTGCCGGCGGAAAAGGCGCTGGAGTGGGGGCTGGTCAACCGCGTCTATGACGACGCCGCGCTGTGGGACGAGACCATGAAGCTCGCGCATGACCTCGCCAACGGCCCGACCATCGCGCTGGCGCTGATCCGCAAATTGTACTGGGACAGCTCCGAGAATTCCTACGAGGAACAGCTCAACCTCGAATTCGAATCGCAGCGCATCGCGGGCTCGGCGGAGGACTTCAAGGAGGGCGTCGGCGCGTTCCTCGAAAAGCGCCCGGCGAAATTCAAGGGCAGGTAGCTTTCGCGGACAAAAGCCGCGCGCGCTATTTGCCGGTCCAGTTCGGCTTGCGCTTTTCCGCAAACGCCTTCGGTCCCTCGATGTAGTCCTGCGACCCCACCATCGCCTGCACCGCGGGGTAGTCGCGCTGCTCGGCGATCGCCTGCTGCAGCGAGACCGCGAGGCCGCGCCCGATGGTCTGCTTCGACGCGCGGATCGACATCGGGCTGTTGGCGCAGATCGTCGCCGCCCAGCGCTCCGCGGCGGCCACCGCTTCGCCCTGCGGCACCACCTCGTTGACGAAGCCGAGTTCCAGTCCCTCGCGCGCCGTGACGTGCCGCGCGGTGAGGATCATGCCCATCGCGCGTTTCATCCCGATCTGCCGCGGCAGCCGGTGCAACCCGCCGGCGAGCGCGGCTAGGCCGACTTTCGGCTCCGGCAGCGCGAAGGTCGCGTTCTCCGAGGCGACGATCAGGTCGCAGGCGAGCGCCACTTCGAAGCCGCCGCCCATCGCGACGCCGTTGACCGCGGCGATGACCGGCTTGTCGCAATCGAACCGCGAGGTCAGCCCGGCGAAGCCGCTGGCGGCCCATCCGCGCTTGCCGCCCGCCGCCTGCCATTTCAGGTCGTTGCCGGCGCAGAACGCCTTGTCGCCGGCGCCGGTGACGATCGCGACCCATTGCTCGGGATCGGCGGCAAAGCCGTTGAACACTTCGTGCAGCTCGACATGTGCGTCGGTATGCAGCGCGTTGTAGACTTCCGGCCGCGACAGCGTGACGATGGTGATCGGGCCCCTGCGGGTGACGGTCGAGAATTGCAGCGTCATGGTGCTCCTTTGTCGGGTCTCGACCGCGCGTCGCGGCGCGTTGCGTCAATTGACCTGGCGGTCCTTGCCTTCCCAGTATGGGTCGCGCAGATGGCGGCGCAGGATCTTGCCCGAGGCGCTGCGCGGCAGCGCCGCGATGAAATCGATCGACTTCGGCGTCTTGAACCGCGCGATCCGCTGCCGGGTGAAGGCGATGATGTCGTTGGCGCTGGCCTGCCGGCCGGGTTTCATCACCACCATGGCCTTGACGGCTTCGCCCCATTCGGCGTCGGGGACGCCGACCACCGCGACCTCGGCAACGTCGGGGTGGTCGCAGATCGCGTTCTCGACCTCCGCCGGGTAGATGTTCTCGCCGCCGGAAATGATCATGTCCTTGATGCGGTCGTGGATATAGAGAAAACCGTCGCCGTCGATGTAGCCGGCGTCACCGGTGCGCAGCCAGTTGTCGCCGTCGATGGTTTTGGCGGTGGCTTCCGGCAGATTCCAGTAGCCGACCATGTTGGAGCCCGAGCGGGTCGCGATCTCTCCGACCTCGCCGGGTGGCAGCCTGTTGCCGTCGGCGTCGAGAATCGCAAGCTCGACGCCGGGCAGGGCCTTGCCGGCGGAGCGCATCCGCGGCAGCCCCTCGATGTGGTCTTCGGGCGCCAGCGCGACGATGGTGCCGGTGGTCTCGGTCATGCCGTACATCTGCACGAAGCCGCATTTGAACACCGCGATGCATTCCTTCAGCAACGCCGCGGGGATCGGCGATGCGCCGTACAGCATGTATCGCAGCCGCGAGAAATCGACCTCGCGCGCGCGGGGCTGGCGCACCACGAACTGCATCGCCGCCGGCACCATGAAAATCTTGGTGATGCCGTCGCGCTCGAAGAAGTCGAGGATTTTGGTCGGATCGAATTCGCGCGCGATGACGCCTTTGGCGCCGTGATAGATGCCCATCATGCCCCAGCCGGAGCCGCCGATGTGAAACACCGGCATCGCCACCAGCGATACGTCCTGCGCCGTCCAGACGTTCCAGTCCGGCTTATCGTCCTGTCCGGCGCGGACCAGTGCCAGAAAATTGGCATGGCTCAGCATCGCGCCTTTCGGCTTGCCGGTGGTGCCGGAGGTATAAAGCTGGATCGCGACGTCGGATGGCGCGACCGGCAGCATCGGGTCGGTCGACGGCTGCGCATCGCGCCAGCTCGAATAGTTCGGCCAGTCCGGCGCGCCGCCCTCGATGGCGATCATCTGCACATCTGGTCGTTGCGCCAGCAGCGCGCGCGCCTGATCGATGAATTCCGGGCCGACGAACAGGATCGCGGCCTCGCTGTCCGCGACGATGAAGGCGATCTCCGGTCCGGCGAGTCGCCAGTTCACCGGCGCCAGCACCGCATTGGCCTTGATCGCGCCGAACAGCAGCTCGAAATAGACGTCGCTGTTCTTGCCGAGATAGGCCAAGCGTCGATGCGGTTCGACTCCCTGCGCGATCAGCGCGTTGGCGACCTGGTTGGTATGAGCGTCGAATTGCGCGAAACTCGTGCGGCGGCCCTCGAACTCGAACAGCGTTGCGCCGCCGCGGCCGCGGGCCTGCGCACGCACCAGATCGGCAAGCGTTGCCGGTTCACCCGTGTTGGGCATTTCGTCTCCTCAAGGGCGTTTGTTGCGCGAAGTTTGACGAGGTACGAGGGCGAACACAAGCATCCCGATCGTCGTCGTCCGGCTTGACAGTGCGAGCCGGCACACCGTTTGGGTCATGACCGGGTCGGCGGTTTCGCGGGGGGACGACGCGAAACGCAATGTCGCCTGCTATCCGCGCGCGGCGCGGTCCTTGTCGTTCTGCGCCTTGATCGATTGCCGAGCCTGCTCCCAATCGGTGTCCGACCAGTCGCGCAACTGGTAGAAATTGCCGCCCATCGCCAGCGCCTGGCCGCCGTCCATCGCGATGGTCTCGCCGTTGATCCAGTCGCAGCCGCCGGAAATCAGGAACACCGCGACGTTCTGCAATTCCTCCATGGTCCCGACCCGGCCCATCGGGTTCAGTGCCCTGGTGCGCGCGCCGGCTTCGTCGCCGGGCTTGATGCGCTTGCTCATGCCTTCGGTCGGAATCTCGCCGGGCGCGATGGTGTTCAGCCGGATGCCGTAACGCCCCCATTCGGTGGCGAGCGACATCGTCATCGCGTGGATCGCCGATTTGCTCATCGCCGAGGGCACCACATAGGGGCTGCCGTTGCGCACCCATGTCACGGTGATCGACACCACGTTGCCGCGCAGCTTCGCCGCGATCCAGCGCCGGCCGACCGCGTGGGTGACGTAGAACGTGCCGTGCATGACGATGTTTGCCACCGCGTCGAAACCGCGCGGCGTGAGGTCCTGCGTGCGCGAGATGAAATTGCCGGCGGCGTTGTTGATCAGGTCGGTGAGCGGGCCGTGCCCGGTGAAGATCGTATCGATCATGTGATCGACCGCGGCCGCGTCGCGGATGTCGACGCCGTGCGCCACGACCTTGCCGCCATGCGCGGCCATCAGTTCGGCGGCGGTCTCGTCGCAGACGATTTTGCGGCGGCCGCAGATGTGAATCTCGGCGCCGAGGCCGAGGAAGCGGGTCGCCATCGATTTGCCGAGGCCGGTTCCGCCGCCGGTGACGAGGATGCGGCGACCGGCGAGAAGCTGGGACGTAAACATGACGCGATCCGCCCTGAAAGATTGCTGTTGCGTTGATTAGTTGATTGACTAAAACGCCTGCATAATTCTGTAAAGCAACAAAAGCGAACCGGGAGACGGCGCGCGATGTCTCATGAGGATCGAATCAAGGTCACGATGAGCGACGGCGTGGCCGACGTGCGGCTGGTGCGTGCCGACAAGATGAATGCGCTCGACGCCGCGATGTTCGAGGCGCTGGTCGACACCGCGGCGCGGCTCTCCGGCGAACGGGGATTGCGCGCCGTGGTACTGTCGGGCGAGGGCCGCGCGTTCTGCGCCGGCCTCGACATGGGACGCTTCGCCGCGATGAAGGCGAGCGGCGGCAACGGCGTCGCCGGCGGCGAATCCCGCGACCTTGCGAAACGCACGCATGGCATCGCCAATCATGCGCAGCAGGCGGTGTGGGGCTGGCGGCAATTGCCGGTGCCGGTGATCGCCGCGATTCACGGCGTCGCGTTCGGCGGCGGCTTCCAGCTCGCGCTCGGCGCCGACATCCGCTACCTCGCGCCCGACGCGCGGATGTCGATCATGGAAATCAAATGGGGCCTTGTCCCCGACATGGCGGGCACGCCGATCCTGGCGTCGCTGGTGCGCGACGACATCCTGCGCGAGCTGACTTTTACCGGCCGCATCTTCTCGGCGCAGGAAGCCTTGAGCTACGGCCTTGCCACGCGCATCGTCGACGATCCGCACCAGGCGGCGATGGAATTGGCGCATGAGATCGCCGGCAAGAGCCCGGACGCGATCCGCGCCGGCAAGCGGATGCTGAACGCCCTGTCGGTCGATCCGGCCGCCGCGCTGCTCGCCGAATCCGTCGAGCAGATGAAGCTGATGGGCCAACCCGACCAGACCGAAGCGGTGCGCGCCAATATCGAGAAGCGCGCGCCGCGCTTTGCGGATCGATAGATCGGGATTGCCCAACCTCGTGCGACATCGGCTGTCTCGGCGCCGACGGCGAACGTGTTCATCTGCGATCGCAGGCGCGCCGGCCGCAGGATGTCAGCGTGGCAGCGCGTCGCCGCCTGTCGCGGTCGATGTGCCCAATCGTCGATGCGACGCCCGTTTCTTGGCCTTGCCCGCGTGCGAAAAACTTGCGACCAAAGGGTGGCCGGCACATTCCTGGAGCATTGCGATGTCGTCCATGATCATGCCAACCGAACCGGCGGGGCTCTCCAACCGCGCCGAGGAGAATTCCGCGCTCGCGGAGGACGCCAAGCTGCGCCACGACATCCGGCTGCTCGGCCGGATTCTCGGCGACACCGTCCGCGACCAGGAAGGCGCCGATATCTTCGACCTGGTGGAGCGGATCCGCACCACCTCGATCCGGTTTCATCGCGATGACGACAAGCCGGCGCGGCGCGAGCTCGAGGATATCCTCAACGGCATGTCGACCGCCGACACGGTGCGGATCGTGCGCGCCTTCAGCTATTTCTCGCACCTCGCCAACATCGCCGAGGACCAGAACAACATCCGCCAGATGCGCGCCGTCGACGATGGCAGCGCCGGACCGCGCGCCGGCCTCCTCGCCCGCACGCTGGCGCATGCCCGCGCCGGCGGGATCAGCGATGCGGAGCTTCGCCTGTTTTTTCAGCAGGCGCTCGTGAGTCCGGTGCTGACCGCGCATCCGACCGAGGTTCGCCGCAAGAGCACGATCGACCGGGAAATGGAGATCGCAGCACTGCTCGATCAGCGCGAGCGGATGCAGCTCACCGAGGACGAGATTGCCGCCAGCGAAGAGCAGTTGCGCCGCGCGGTGCACACGCTGTGGCAGACCAATCTGCTGCGTCGGACCAAACTCACGGTGCTCGATGAAGTCGCCAACGGCCTGTCGTTCTACGACTACACGTTCCTGCGCGAGGTGCCGAAGCTGCATTGCGCGCTCGAAGATCGCCTGAGCGGCGATACCGGCGCAAGCGCCGCCGGCGAACTCAGCACTTTTTTGCAGATGGGGAGCTGGATCGGCGGCGACCGCGACGGCAATCCGTTCGTCACCGCCGACGTGATGCGCGGCACCCTGCGGCTGCAGAGCACGCGCGTGCTGCGCTTTTATCTCGATGAATTGCACGCGCTCGGTTCCGAATTGTCGCTGGCGGCGCACCTCACCGACATTTCCGACGAATTGCGCGCGCTCGCCGAGCGCTCGCCCGATCCGTCGCCGCATCGCAGCGGCGAACCGTATCGGCTTGCGGTGTCCGGGATCTATGCGCGGCTTGTCGCGACCGCGCTGAAGCTGAAGGTCGAGACAGTGCGCGCGCCGGTCGGGGCGGCGAAGCCCTATGCCGGCGTCGGCGATTTCAAGGACGACCTCGACATCCTCAACCGCTCGCTGGTGGCAAGCAATGCACGAGTCATCGCGCGCGGCCGGCTGCGGCAGCTGCGCCGCGCCGTAGACTGCTTCGGCTTTCATCTCGCAGCACTCGACATGCGGCAGAATTCGGCGGTGCATGAACGCACCGTCGCCGAACTGATGGACGCCGCAAACCCCGGCCATTCCTATCTGGCGCTCGGCGAGGAAGCGAGGATCGCGCTTCTGACCCGCGAACTGCGCAGCACGCGGTCGCTGGCGTCGATTTTCGTCAAATATTCCGACGAGACCGTCGGCGAACTCGCGGTGATCCGCGAGGCGGCGGAGTCGCACGCGACCTATGGCGCGGCGGCGATCCCGCAATGCATCATCTCGATGACCAAGGGGGTCTCCGACATGCTGGAGGCGGCCTTGCTGCTGAAGGAAGTCGGGCTGATCGACCCGACCGGCCGCAGCGCGATCAACGTCGTGCCGCTGTTCGAGACCATCGAGGATCTGCAAGCCTGCGCCGCGATCATGGACCGGCTGCTGACGATCCCGGAATATCGCCGGCTGGTCGACAGCCGCGGCGCGGTGCAGGAGGTGATGCTCGGCTATTCCGACAGCAACAAGGATGGCGGCTTCGTCACCTCCGGCTGGGAGTTGTATAAGGCCGAGATCGGCCTGATCGAGGTGTTCGAGCGCCATCACGTGCGGCTGCGGCTGTTTCACGGCCGCGGCGGATCGGTCGGCCGCGGCGGCGGGCCGAGCTACGACGCGATCCTGGCGCAGCCCGGCGGCGCGGTGAACGGCCAGATCAGGATCACCGAGCAGGGCGAAATCATCTCCAGCAAATATTCCAACGCGGAAGTCGGGCGCAACAATCTGGAGATTCTCGCCGCCGCCACGCTGGAGGCGAGCCTGCTGCAGCCGCGCCGCAGCGCGCCCCGCACGGAATATCTCCAGGCGATGGAGCAATTGTCGGCGCTGGCCTTCACCGCCTATCGCGGCCTCGTCTACGAGACCGACGGCTTCGTCGACTACTTCTGGGAATCGACGGTGATCACCGAGATTTCCACGCTGAACATCGGCAGCCGTCCCGCCTCGCGCAAGAAGACCCGCGCGATCGAGGACCTGCGCGCGATCCCCTGGGTGTTCAGTTGGGCGCAGTGCCGCCTGATGCTGCCGGGCTGGTACGGCTTCGGCAGCGCCGTGGAGAGCTGGATCGCCGAGCATCCCGACAAGGGCATGGCGTTCCTGCAGGACATGTACCGCGAATGGCCGTTCTTCCGCACGCTGTTGTCGAACATGGACATGGTGCTTGCGAAAAGCTCGATCGCGATCGCCTCGCGCTACGCCGAACTGGTGGCGGACGAGACGCTGCGGCAGAAGATCTTCGGCAAGATCAGGCGCGAGTGGCATCTGTGCATCGAGACGCTGCTCGACATCATGGGACAGCAGCGGCTGCTGCAGGGCAACCCGCCGCTGGAGCGCTCGATCCGCAACCGCTTCCCCTATCTCGATCCGCTCAACCATGTGCAGGTCGAACTGCTGAAGGCGCATCGCGGCAGCGTCGACGAGCAGGTGCTGCGCGGCATCCAGATCACCATCAACGGGATATCGGCTGGGCTGCGCAACAGCGGATGAGTGAGGGGCGAGTGGGGAATAGCGGATAGCGAATAGGGAATAGGGAATAGCGAGTGGGGAGTAGGGAGTAGCGAAAGCGAAGAGAGGTGATTCAATAACTACTCGCCACTCCCTACTCACTACTCACTACTCACTACTCGCTACTCGCTACTCGCCACTCCCTACTCGCCACTCCCTATTCGCCCCTATATCGCATCCCAGTTGAAAATATCCGCCGAGCGGTCGAGCTTGTAGAACGACGCCTTCATCGCCGGCATGCCGTGCTCGGCGATCGACTGCGGCGTCCAGCCTTCGCCGCGATGCACCGAGCGGATCGGGCGCGACTGGCCCATCAGGAAGATCTCGTTCATGCGTACCGCGAAAATCTGGCCGGTGACGTCCTTGGCGGCGTCCGACAACAGATACGCGCACAGCGGCGCGATCTTCTCCGGGCCCATCTGCTGCAACCTCGCGACGCGGGCTTTTTCCTCGGGCGTCGCGGTCGGGATGGTACCGATCAGCCGCGACCACGCGAACGGCGAGACGCAGTTCGAGGTGACGTGGAAGCGGCTCATGTCGAGCGCGATCGACTTCGACAGCCCGACGATGCCGAGCTTGGCGGCGGCGTAGTTGGCCTGGCCGAAATTGCCGATCAGCCCGGAGGTCGAGGTGAAGTGCACGAACGATCCGGATTCCTGCTCCTTGAACAGCCGCGCGGCGGCGTGCGCGACGTAGAACGATCCCATCAGGTGCACCTTGATCACCTGCTCGAACGCGTCGACGCTCATGCGGTGGAAGATCGCGTCGCGCAGGATGCCGGCATTGTTCACGACGCCGTCGAGCTTGCCGTAAGCATCCGTCGCGGTCTTGACGATGTTGGCCGCGGCCAGCGCCTCCGCCACGGTGTCGAAATTCGCGACCGCGGTACCGCCGGCGTTGCGGATTTCCTCGACCACTTCCTCCGCCGGCGCGGCGTTGGTGCCGGAGCCGTCGGCGGCGACGCCCGGATCGTTGACGACGACCTTGGCGCCCTCGGCGGCCGCAAGCAGCGCGATCGCGCGGCCGATCCCGCGCCCCGCGCCGGTGACGACGATGACTTTGCCCTCGAGTGATTTGGTCATTGGGGTTCCTGCTGTCATTTTCTATGAATGTTTGACCTTGCTGCGGGGGAGGCTCGCTCCCTCTCCCATGGGGAGAGGGTTGGGGTGAGGGGGTACGGCCTATCGTTAGGGAGGTACCCCTCACCCGGATTGCTTCGCAATCCGAC